>JBJEAY010000217.1:0-14674 GCA_051869575.1 Prevotella sp.
ACGAGCAAACCAGCATCCTCTCCTACAACGACGAAAACTCGCTTGCCTGTGTGCTGTCCGTCGCCTATATATGGGCTAAGAACGAGTATGTTATCCATCGCGAGTATGCCACTGGCAAAGGTTATGCCGACCTCGTAATGATTCCGCGCCGCAACGTCTCAAAGCCCGCCCTCGTCATTGAACTGAAATTCAATCACTCTGCCGACACCGCCATCAACCAGATTAAGCGCAAGGAATATCCCGCAAAGTTGGCCGAATACACCGGCGAGATACTGCTCGTGGGGATAAACTACGACAAGGAGACGAAGCAGCATACTTGTAAGATTGAAAGGATGGAGTAAACTTTTCCCTATATTATTTGGTATTTTCCTTTTTTCTATATACCTTTGCAGCCGAATTGAAAAAACAAAGAGAAAAACAGTGAGAGAGAATGCCAACTTTGAACAGTTCTTTAGGTGCAATTTTGAGAAGTTGCACCTATATGCCCTTCATCTTGTTAATGATGAAGAGCTGAGCCGTGACATTGTCTCAGATGCAATGGAATATGTGTGGAAGCATTTCTCTGACCGTGATGCCGACAAATGGTTGAGATATTCAGTGTCTTTTGTGCGCAACAGATGCCTTGACCACATTCGGCGCAAGGCAGTACATAAGAAATACTCGGATTTTTTCAAGTATATTGTGGAGCATAAGGAAACAATTGGATATAGCGAGGATGATGAGCGACTGAAAGATATAAATGCAGTGATTGACACTCTTCGTCCCAAAACTCGTCTGGTGCTTCAGGAGTGCTATATCAATCGTAAGAGTTATAAGGAAGTGGCTGTGGAGTTAGAGATATCCCCGAGTGGGGTGAAAAAGCATATAATAACCGCCTTGAAAACTATCAGGGAGGAAATAGCTAAAAAATATAAAAAGAAGTAGCCAATCGTGCCACTTGTGCGTAATATTTAATAGAGCAACAATGGAAAAAGAAAAGATAGATTCATACGACAAGGCTATTGAGGATGCCGTTGAATTGATGGACAACGGTTGTGCAATGAGCGATGAGGAAATAGCGAGGATGATGTCCGACGAGGATATTGTCGAGGCTTTTAGTGACTTGCTCAACGTAAAGAGGGCGACTCTCTCCCGTTCTTCCCAAAGTGGTATTGACATAGATGACGAATGGAATAAGTTTGCGGCAAAGACCCAACGTCGCTCACGCACCTTATATTATTATATAGCAGCAGCTGCAGCTGTCATAATTTTATTAATAGCCACCTTCTCATTGGGATTCTTCAAGCAGAAACCAGTAGAGGGAACAGTACTCGAAGCCGTAGCAAAGACACCTGCACATCCTATACTTACCACATCAGATGGAGAGGAAATCGAACTTGGAGGAAGTGCCGACATGGGGGTATTGGCCGCGCTGGGAGTGAATGTCAAGGCAAAGGAGATGACGCTTACTGCCGCCGCAGACACTCCTGACCGACTCACAATCACCATTCCGCGTGGGCAGACATATAAGATTACGCTCTCCGACGGCAGTGAAGTGTGGATGAATAACGACTGCCGCTTGGTTTATCCCAACTATTTCACTGGCAAGGAGCGCAGGGTAAAGGTTGAAGGCGAGGCATATTTCAAGGTGGCTCCCGATGCCAAGCATCCGTTTATAGTTGAGGCTCATGGCATTGAGGCAAAGGTGCTTGGGACGGAGTTTAACTTGAGGTCGTATGGAAATGCAGACACCCATGTGACACTTATAAAGGGAAAGGTGGCAGTGAGAACAGATGCAAGTCACGAGGCAGTGCTCACTCCCGGACAGGATGCGCAACTCAATGACGATGGTTCGCTTGGCATTGCCGATGTGGATATCGACTCCTATCTCTACTGGCGCGACGGATATTTCTACTTTGATAATGTAGCTCTTGAGAATATTATGCAGGACATAGGCAGATGGTATAACCTGAATGTTGTGTTTGCCAATAACAACGTGCGCAACTACCATCTTCATTTCCTTGCCGACAAACGTGGTGGTATAGAACATGTCATAAAGTTGCTTAATGGCATGGGCAAGGTGAATGTTACGCTAAAAGACAACACCTTGACAATAAAATGATGTTTTTTGCATCTAATTGAAAAAAATATCTGATTTTTAGTGCCCATATTAGTGTTCTTTTCGTCAATTCTGTGATAATTTATAATAAAAGCGCAAAATATGATGAAAAGAACAGTTACATCTATCCTGTTTTCTTGCCTTTTCGTTTTAGGCTTTGCACAAGTAAAGTCGAATGAGATAGATAAGGCATACAAGAGCGTTGAGGCTACATTCAGTTCCGCCGCAGATGTTGAGAGTCTGAGGGATAATCATCAGTTTATGTCTCAACTAAAGACAGTTGTATCATCAGGCACGGCTCTTTCGGCTAAGGCAATAGTTGATCACAGCACATTCGTGTTTATGAATGGCTTGATGGCTGATGTGGCCAAGTCAATAGAAAAAATGCCAAAGGAATTGAAGGAGTCGGATAATGGTGTCAAGGTAATCAATCTATACAACTCCCTCCACCTCGTGGATGTGGGTATGGAAGCTCCCGACTTCACGCTACCCACTCCCGACGGCAATCAGATTCACTTCAAGGACTTTTTGAAAGGAAAGAAATGCGTGCTTGTGGATTTCTGGGCATCGTGGTGCGTATGGTGCCGCAAGGAGAACCCCAACGTGCGTGCAGCCTATGACGAGTTTAAGGACAAGGGTTTCGATGTCATTAGTGTGTCGGTTGACACAAAGAACGAGGCATGGCGCAAGGCTCTCGACGAGGACAAGCCTATGTGGGCGCAGGTCGTCGATTATCGTGGAACTAAGGACGGACTGTATAAATGGTATAACCTCAACGGCATTCCTGCCATATTTCTGATAGATGGCAATGGATTTATTGTCGCTAAGAAACTGCGTGGCAGTAAAATACGCGAAACGGTAGCTGAATATCTGAACAATAATTAAAACCCATATATCAACAATGAGAAAATATATTTATCTGTCACTTCTTGCGATGTCATCATTCACAGGCATCAATGCACAATACAGGATTTACGGTCATGTGCCCGACCTTCCAGATGGTACAATGTATCTTGAACTCTCACACGAAAGGAAAGACTCAACCAAAGTAGAGAATAACTGCTTCACTCTTGAAAGCACCACCCCATTGGAGGCTCCTGCATACGTATATATGTATCATTCAAACAACAACTGGCGTTGTTTCTTTTGGATGGGTAATGACAATATCGACTTCACCACAGTCAATGATATGCCAGTGATAAAAGGTTCGAAGACACAAGATGAATACGATGAATATCAGCGTACGCTTGAACCCGTATGGGAATATGGGCGAACGTTGAAGGAACAGATGAAAGATGTGGCAAAGGCCGACTCGATTATGAAAATTGTTGAGACTATATATAATGCAAAGAATGACAGTGCATTTGTATCTTTTTTGAAGAAAAATCCATCAAGCTATATAGCTTTCAACCATATTTATAATATGAGGGTTATGGATAAGGCTTCGTATAACAAATACATGGAATATGCTAATATGCTTACCCCAGGGGCTATCCGGGGAAAGCAATGGCGGACATTCTGCGAGTTAAGAGCTAAGGATGAGACACTTGAGCCAGGGCATCCAATGCCTGCGTTCGCAATGAACAACCTGTATGGCAAAACCATCGACATCGCCTCGATGAAGGGAAAATACGTCTTGCTTACACTGTCAAACTACGGAATTCAAAACTACGATGCCGACTTGCAGTTGCGCAAGCGTCTTTACAACAAATATGCCAAATATGGACTTGAGATGGTTGACTACTCGCTTAGCAGGGACATAGTTGGAGTGATGAAGGCTCCAGCCAACATGGGGTTGCATTGGCATTTTGTGACTGATTTTAAAGGGTTCGACAGCCCTTGGCTTAAGGAACATGCCATTGACCACATTACGCAAAATTTCCTCATCGACCGCAATGGCATGATTATTGGTAGGAATCTATTTGGAGAAAAACTTGAAACAGAGATAAACAACATATTTAATTAACACAAAAAAAGCAGTAATGTTATGAGAAAAAAACTACTGTCAACATTCTTGTTGCTTGCGGTATGCCTGATGAGCATCCCCACGGATGCCTATGCGCAGAAAGGCAAGTCAATCAGGATTGAGTTTAAGAGTGCGCCGATGTCGGATGTGCTGAAGAAACTGCAGAAGGCCTCGGGCTATCAGATTCTCTTCACCTACGACGACATCAAGCCATTTTCAGTGGAAGGACCTATCGAGGCGAAGAATATTCAGGAAGCCCTCGACATGGTTTTCGCCAACAAACCATTGGTTTATACTATCGATGGTAAGTACGTGTCGGTTCTCCTTAGCGAGAAAGTGGAAAATCGTAAGCCTGCACAGCGTCAGAAAACGTATAAGTTGCATGGTCAGGTAATGGATACTGAACAGGGACTTCTTCCCGGAGCTTCTATTGCCGTGGAGGGAAGTGGTATTCAAATTGTTGCTGACAACAATGGTATGTTTTCACTCGACCTTCCGAGCGGAGTAAAATCCACTATTGTTGTGTCTTATGTTGGTATGAAGACAGTAAGACGCACTTTTGATGGCAAGGATGCTAATAAGGGACGTGTGTATATATCCCTTCGCGAGGACAATAACTTGCAGGAAGTGGTTGTGACTGGTATGTTCGAGCGTCGCAAGGACAGTTTTACTGGTTCTTCGGTGACGTTTAACAAGGATGAACTGCTCGAAGTGGGCAATCAGAATATTCTCAGCAGCCTTAAGAATCTCGACCCTACATTCCAAATCACCGAGAACCTTGAGATGGGTAGCGACCCCAATTCTATGCCCAACATCAAGCTGCGTGGCGAGACATCATTCAATATCCAGGGTGACTATGAAGGCAATCAGAACCAACCGCTCTTCATCCTCGACGGCTTCGAGACGACTCTTGAGAAGATCTACGACCTTGATATGAACCGCATACAGAGTGTCACCATTCTTAAGGATGCTGCGGCAAAGGCAATTTATGGTTCCAAGGCTGGTAATGGCGTTGTTGTTATCCAGACAGTGCGTCCTAAAAGTGGGGAGATGCGTATCACCTACAACGGCAACCTCAACATTGAGGCTCCCGATCTCACTGGCTACAACATGATGAACGCACAGGAGAAATTCGACTGGGAAGTGGCTCACCACAAATACGACAACTGGCAGGCTATGAGCGACCCTCAGGCAGCTGACGAACTTTACAAATCAGTTTATGATGCTATAGCTTCAGGTGTGGATACCTATTGGCTTTCAAAACCTCTCCATACAGGAGTAGGTCAGAAGCACACAGTGCAACTCGAAGGTGGCGACTCCAAGATACGCTATATCGTGGGCGCATCCTACAACAATATTTCGGGAGTGATGAAGGGGTCAAACCGTAATACGCTCAATATCAACTCCACACTTTCTTATACCTATAAGAACATGGTGTTCCGCAACCAGATGGACTACTCGCGCAACAAGTCGAAGAACTCACCCTACGGTTCTTTCTCCGACTATATCGGTTTGGAACCCTATTTCGCCCCATACGATGCCGACGGCAACTTAAAGCAGATACTTGGTTATCAGTGTGCAGGAAAGACATATCCTGTTTATAATCCTCTCTATAATGCCCAGCTCAACACCAAGGATGAGACAGGATACACTACATTCACCGACAACTTCGAGATGGACTGGCATATCAACGAAAACTTCCGCTTTACGGGACGTTTCTCATACAGTCGTACTGAGAACAGTGGTGATATCTTCTATCCTGCGAGCCATACAATGTTTGCCGAATATGATGCCAATGGCATGAGCGACCGTAAGGGACGCTATACCAAGGTGGACGGCAGCAGCGAGAGCATCTCCGCTCAGGCAGGACTCAGCTACAACAAAATGTTTGGTAAGCATGCCATCTTCCTCAATGGCACATGGAACTTGCAGACCACTAATTACGAGTCGAGTACCACTGTGGCTGAGGGATTTGGAAATGACAATATGGATAATATATCAATGGCGACGTCCTATTTCCATGACAGTCATCCCTCGGGCAGTGACTCAAAGACTCGTGAGGTGGGATTTGTAGGAGCAGCAAACTATTCTTATGCCGACCGCTATCTTGTTGACTTCTCTTACCGCGCCACAGGTTCATCGGTTTATGGAAGCGACAATCACTGGGGAGGATTCTGGTCGGCTGGTGCCGGATGGAATATCCACAAGGAGAAGTGGTTTGGCGAAGACTCTTTTGTAAAACTGCTCAAGCTCCGCTATTCATTGGGATATACGGGTACGCAGAACTTCAATCCCTATCAGGCGCGAGCTAAATATGTATATTCGGGATATTTTTATGACGGGCGCATGGGTGCCTCGCTCATGGGACTGCCCAACACCTCACTGAAATGGCAGAAGGTGCTCGACCATAACATCGGTCTTGACGTGGCTCTCGGACAGTGGCTCACCCTGCGCGCCGAGTACTATGTTCAGAATACCGATAATATGCTCACCGATATCACTCTGCCAGGTTCAACAGGTTTCCAGACCTACAAGGAGAATATGGGTGAGATACAGAACAAAGGCTTTGAACTCGCATTAAGCGTAACCCCTTGGCGCGACAACAAGAATCGCGGATGGTTGACCTTCACAGCTTCTGCCACACGCAACAAGAACGAGATAAAGAAGATATACGACATCTTCAAGAAGAGCAACGACGATGCTGACAAGAAATTTGAACAGGAAGACCCCAATCATTCTGTTTCTGCACCGTCGGATGAGGATATAGCAAACTATCGTCTTACGACAACTCGTCCTGCAACTCGATATTTCGAAGGTTGTTCGATGACAGCCATTTGGGGTGTGCGCTCGCTTGGTATCGACCCTGCCACAGGAAAGGAAATGTTCCTCGACAAGGACGGCAACCTCACCTATACATGGAGGAGTGAGGACCAGGTGATCATTGGAGACACCGAAGCCAAACTGCGCGGGTCGCTTGGCATCAGTGCCGGATATAAGGGTTGGACTCTCACTGCCACAGCCTCATACCGCATCGGTGGCGATCTCTACAACTCTACACTCATCGACCGAGTTGAAAATGTGACAGGCTTCGGCAACCTCGACAAGCGTGTCAGTGATACATGGGTGAATCCAGGCGATTATAGTCTGTATAAGGGCATTGACATGTTGCACCGCCCCACTAACATCCCTAATCTTACAAAACCGACATCCCGCTTTGTTCAGCGCAACAACGAGCTTTACCTCTCTTCGCTTAACATAGGCTATGACTTCTATCGTATGCCGTGGCTGAAGTCGATAGGCTTGCAGCATCTCAAAGTGTCGTTCATTGCCAACGACCTGCTCCGTCTCTCAAGTATCAAGATTGAGCGTGGTACGAGCTATCCATACGCACGCAATTTCTCGCTCGCTGTGAACGCAACTTTTTAAATGAAGAGTGAAGAATGTTTTTAAATGAAGAATTAAAAAACAAAACAATGAAGATAAATAAATATATATTATTCGCCATTGCTTCAATCACGTTGACATCCTGTAATGAATGGCTCGACGTGGAGCCTTCGACAGAGGTTGACAAGGGGGCAATGTTCAAGAATGAAGACGGATTTGCCGATGCCATGGCAGGTGTGTATGTCAACATGACCGACGACAATCTCTACGGCAAGAACATGACATGGTATGCCGTGGAACTCATGGGTGGCGGTGCCACTGCCATGTTCGGCGACAACACAAGTTATATGGGTTTCAGTTTCCATCCCAATGCCCAGTATTTCAACGAGTCGATGCGTAATAACTTTGTTGATAACGTATGGAACAAGCAGTATAACACTATCGCCAATGTCAACTCGATACTCAGTGACATAGATGCCAATAAGGGCGTGTTCTATGGCAATGACTACGAGATATTCAAAGGTGAGGCTCTCGGACTGAGGGCATTCCTGCATTTCGACCTCCTTCGCCTTTTCGGTGAGGCTGGTACTGTCAATCCCGATGCAAAGGCTATCCCGTATGTGGCAACACTTACATCCGAGGTGTATCCCATGCTCACTGTAAAGCAGTGCGCCAATGCCATTCTTGAAGACCTTAAGGCTGCCAAGGAGCTGTTGAAGTATGACCCGATGTTCACTGGCGCCGCTGCCTCAAAGTATGTATGCAGTGCGCCTACCGGCGATGCCACCTATCGTGTGAAATACAACATCAAGGACTGGCACAACCGCCGTTTCCACTTCAACTACTATGCTGCTGTAGCAACTATGGCGAGGGTGTATATGTGGATGGGCGACCAGCAAAACGCACTTGCCTGTGCCAAGGAGGTTATCGACGCGCAGGCTGAGAAATTCCCGTGGGTGGCTCCCGAACTAATATCGAATGTGGCAAGTACGAGTGAATATGTTAGTCGCGACCGCACTTTCTCCACCGAACAAATCTTTGCCCTTAACATCAATAATCTTCCCGACCGTATGGACGGTATAATGATTGAGGGAGAGAAGGCTTTTGCCGGACAGTATGGTAATATCTTAGGTATTAATACCGACTGCTTCGACGAGACCACACGTGCGATGGACCCGCGCTATGCTTATCTTAACACCACATATTCATATTATGGCACTGAGTTCAAGATCAGTACCAAGTATTACAAGGATAACGATTATCAGAATAGCTATTCCCCTTGGTCGGCTAACCGTCTGCCTCTTATCCGTATGACTGAGATGTATTATATCGCAGCCGAATGTGAGCCTAATCTTGATACGGCAATAGGATATCTTGAGTCTGTGCGCCAGAACCGAGGTCTCGCTGCATTCCCTCTCACATGCTCGTCAAAGGAGGACTTGCAGCACGAGATAGAGATGGAATACCGCAAGGAATTCATAGCAGAGGGACAGATGTTCTATTACAAGAAACGCCGCAACGAGACCATCAACAGTTATTCTGCATACGAGATGTTCTCCGTTGAGCCTTCTCTCTATACAATGCCTATTCCTGACGATGAGAACGTATATGGAGGCAGAGAGAAGAATTGAAAAATTTAAATATTAAAGAATTAAAATATTAAACTTATATGAGAAAGTTATCATATATGCTTTTGACTGCACTTGCATCCATAGCGATTGCATCGTGTGGCGACAATGATATAGAAGGGTGGAACTCCAAGTATGTGTGGTTCACCGACACTATTGTGGATTTCAGTAATATGCAGCAACCTGATGTTCCCGAAGGCGGTACGCTTGTTGCTGCCATTCCATTGAGCATGGCATCTGAGGTTGCTGGCCAAGACCGTATAGTAAATGTTGAGGTCGTAGGTCAGCCCAAGGATAGCCGCACTAAGTTTGAAGTGCAGAATCCCGTGAAGATTCGGGCTGGCCGACTTGTTGACACCATGTATGTCAATATAACCAACAGCAAGCACCTTGATGAGGTGTATGACTCCATCACCTTTCGTGTATTGCCGTCAGCTGACTTCGAGCCTGGGCTTACCTCCAACCAGGAGGTGACGTTATGTTTGCACAATGGATATTCACGTCCTGATTGGTGGGACACAAGGGGCGAACAATTTCTTGGCTATTTCACGCAGTTGAAGATGGAGATATTTGTAAAGGTGACAGGAAGCACTGACGACCCGCGTAGCATGAGCAGTTGGTCAACAAATGACATACAGTTGCAGTATTGGATATTCCTGCTCAACGATTATATCAAGCAGAATGACATCCGCTATCCTAATGACGATCCCAACAAACCGGGAGAACAACCTTTATTTGATTTCTGGGAGTATTAATTGCAAAAAAACACAATCGGTTATGAAAAGAAATATTTTTAATATTATCATGGTGTTGATGTCACTGACATTCTTCGCCTCATGCTATGATGACCAGAACGGCAATGACTTTGATACAGTCATGTCTGACGTACTTATCGTGATACCCGAAACTGCCTATAGCGGTGGACTTGGACAAACGATAACCATTGAGCCGCAGGTTAATACCGACATTCCAGAGTCCGACCTCGAATATTATTGGGAAGTGCGTGGAAATCGCTACAACGATCAAGGACGTGCTTTTTATGCTTCGCTTGTAGATATGGACAAACAGGGCAAGACACTTAATTATACGTGCAAGCTCGACTCAAATATCACTTCCCTCAACAAGAGTTATAAGTGTCGTCTTAGGGTACATCAGAAGAGCACCGGGCGTGACTTCTATTCTGCCGCAGGATTCACTATCACCATTCAGGGATTGTCGGGTTTGATGATGCTCTATTCCGATGGCGGAAGCAGTGACGTGGGCATGCTTATGGCAGAGGAGTTTATGCCTGCTGCCAACTCCATCCCCGAAAAACCCGAAGTGACAAACGGTTTGTATTCATCCATCAATGGTTCCAAGATTGGCGGTGTGGGCAAAACGATAGTACAGAGTATTCCGTCTTCAATTGGATGGCTTAAGGAAGAAGCAAAGAACAATTGCCGTATCCTCGTGCAGACTACCGAGAATACAGTATGGCTCAATCGTAACGACCTCTCCCTCTATGGCGATTGGAATGCAGTGTTCTATCTTCAGGGCGACCGTAAGGTGAATGCAGGCAATCCTAAGGGATATTACCATGATGGCTCGTATGGTTATGCGTTTGATGGAGACGATCTCTTTATATATAATCCAACACAGCAATCGCAGTATCTCTTTGCAACATATAGTCCTGAGACTGAGTGTAATGGCAACTGTTTTACATTCTCACCTATAGTTTGTCCTGTGTCAACCAACGGCATACAACGTCTGTTCTATGCCAACAGTATAAACGGGGACAAGACAAGAAAGGGGTTTGTGGCACATTCAGACGGTATGTTCAATAATGTATCAATGTACACCAAACTGATTGACACAGGTTCGGATGCCGTGCTATTCAATCCAGGAGACATGAAGTCGGATGCAGTGAAATTGTTCACCGACCAGCGCAATCACACTGTCGGTGTGATGAAGGGTGATGCAGGGCATCCTTCTTTTGCCGGCAAGTATTTTTTTGTTGATATCTTCACCAAGGCAGAGACTGCGGGCGTGTCGGGTATGCAGAATTTCCCAGTAGCTATTCTCGATATGAGCCAGCTGACATCGGCGAATGATGCCATCGCTTTCGATTTCGGCACAACCCAGAACATGTATTATTATGCCACTCCTTCTGTTGTTTATCATTATGGCCTTGACGGCAATGTGTTGACTTCTGCTCAGACCCTTTGTATGGTTGATGGTTCCGCTCTGCCCATTAACGGTGAGGTGACGATGATGAAGATGTTGCGTTTTGCGGGTGTCACAACCCACAATACCGACGAGATACTCGTTGTGGCTACATGGGACGGCGCTAAGTCGCATCTCTATGCCTTACATCTCGACTCAATGACGGGTAATGTGACTCGCGTATCCACTTACGACTCTTCTACAACAGAGGGATGGAACATTGGCAAAATTAGTGATATATACATTAAAGGTTTGTAATAATTACAAAATTCTCTCTCTGAAATATGCATATTGATAGTTATTTGTATTTATGCATTGCGTTGGCGCTCACGGCGGTGAGTGCCAACGCTCAGTATCCTAAGGATAATCCTAAGGATGACGTCTATCCTACCAAGGGATTTCCAGAGTTGAAAACATTGAAGATGACCGACATCCCCGGTGCACCAGTGCTATCGCAACCTGTTCGTTTGGATGGCTCAGAAATGGAGATTCGCACGGGCAAGCATGGACTTTGCTATCCCGCCGTATATGACTGGAACGGCGATGGACTGCCCGACCTCCTGCTTGGTGAGTTCTCCACAGGCGACCGCGAGAATAACGTGAAAGTCTATCTAAACGATGGCTCTAAGAAGAAGGCTCATTTCACGGGCAAGTATTTCTATGCTCTCGATACAAATGGCGACACCATAAGCAGCAAGCAATGGTGCTGCATAGGTATGCACCCTCGTATGGTTGATATAACAGGCGATGGACGCATAGACATGCTTTCCGGTGAATACAATCCCGGAAGGGTAGGACTATGGCAAGGCAGCGACAAGGGTTTCTTGCCCTTGCAGTATGTAGAGCAGGAGGGTTATAAAGATCCGCCTTATCGCAGTATGGACAATACCTCGCCCGAATCAAACAACTACTGGAACTATACTTCGGCAGGGTTCGGCGACTATAATGGAGACGGACTTCTCGACCTCTTTGTCGGAGGAACGGCAGGATTGCGTGTCGCTTTAAATGTGGGGACAAAAGAAAAGCCTCGCTTTGGACTGCGCCAGTATCTGCGCTTCACTGATAATTCCATTCTCACCACTGGAAGCGACGAAACAATGAGCGAAGGCTCGCAGCCAAGATATATCAAGACTTATATGACTCCGATAGATTGGGATGGGGATGGTGTGCTCGACCTTCTCGTCACCAATGAATATTCCAATGAAGGACATTATGCTGTGCAGTTCTACCGTGGTGTGAGAACAAATCTCGGACTGCGCTTTGAGCGTCCCGTGCCTCTTTTCACTTCCACAGACGGAACAAAGGCGTTGCCGGGTTGCCAACCAATGATTACTATTGCCGACTTTAATGGCGATGGCGTGAATGATATTGTGATGGGACTATCAATACCCACAATAGCTTCCGTAACCGAACCGCTTTCTTCAAAGCGCACAGTGACTGACAGTATTGCTTGGCAGTGGATTCACGACCTTGGCATTGAGATGCCTGGAAAGGATGCAGGCGAGTTTTATATGTATTCAACATTCGATAAGATGCTTGAGAGGATAAAGGATGAAAAGGGTTTTGAAAAAAAATATTATCTTGGCAAGCTCAACGACCCGAAATACCTTACCTTGCGTCATCGTGGATTCGTTCTTGTATTCTATGGCAAGAAGAACAAAAAGAAAGCTACAGCAGTAAGTCCACTGACACTTAAAATACCCAAGCCAAAACCCACTGCGGCTTTCGCCGATGGGGATGCCAATGAGCCGATGACCTATCGTGTGGAATGTGTCAATCAGAGCCATGGTTCATATCAGCTTATCGTCTTTCTGAAATTCAAGGATGGTTGGCATGGATATGCCGACAAACCTGCGACACAAGCCCAAGGTATGTTACCTACAAAAGTGGAGATTATACCTCCCAAGGGACTTGCCTGCAATGGTGCTCTATGCACCCCATATATAGGTGACGGCACGATGTATTTCGGCGAGCAGAAATTCATGCAGTATCTTTTCCGCAACACAAAGGGTGATTCAAATACAGTGAAAATTAAAGTGAGCTATCAGGCTTGCGATGACACAATGTGTCTGCCGCCTATAGAGCACACGATTGAATATGAAATAAAAGATTAAGAATTTTGTCATTCTTTGAGTTGGTTTATTGATAGGTATTTGATGATACCAAGGGACTCGCGAAGAGTCCCTTATTTGTATTCTTCCATCAATGCCACAAGATGTAACCGTGTTGTAATTCTGTTAAAAAGTCGGAAATGTGTAAAATCGGTCAATGGAAAGTTTGGAGTTTAGGCAAAAGAGTTGTATCTTCAAAATAACTTCTTGCCTCCACCATCTCGGGCAACTCGCATAAGATGTTGTTTAATAAAAAAATTACAACTCTTAATATACTTTAGCCAACCATTCGGAGAAGAAATAGTCGTAGATGCGATAAGCGTTGTCATCCTTGGTGATGATGTCTGAGGAAAGTAGTCCCTTGGCAGCCGACTGCACTGAACTTGCCGACGGCAGACTGTGGCGAGAGATGAATTCCTGACTCGTGATGTTTCTTGCCTCCTTGTCACGCGCTATCGCCTGAAGAAGCATCTTCTGACGAGGAGCCATTTGCGAGAGCGTCTCCTTGTAAGTTTGCTCCTGACTAAGGATTATGCCCCGCTTTGCCTGAGGCAACATATCCTTCACGCATTTCTCTCCCACGGGTGTCAATGCAAACAGCTCGTTCATCATCATCTGCATAAACCATGTGCAACCGTTATAGTCCTCATAAACACACCTTACAACATCCTCGTCGATGCTTCTTTCCCCAAGTTTAAACATCCTTACGGCAAATTGGCAATAGGTTTCCAATGGTATAGGGTTGAGCCCCATGGTTATCGAACTTTGATAAAAAGGTTTTGATGGAGAGGTGAACATATTTGCCATAACATGCCGTTTGCTCCCTGCGAAGATGAATGTGGTGTTGGTGCATCTCTGTATGAGTGTGCGCAGCATGGCCTCAGTGTTTTTCTCATCATAATTGCCTATCTGCTGAAATTCGTCGATGGCAACGATGCATGGCTTTTCTGCCTGTTCAAGGTAATTGAATATCTCGTCAAGAGTGGTTTGTGGAGTTTTTATGTCACCAAGTCCAATGTCAAACCCTGGCTCCCCGGTCATAGGGTCGAGCTTGAATCCCATACGGAGCGAGCTGACTACACTGAAGAACCTCTGCTTCCATATCTCCGATTTCGGTGCGAGTTTCTCATAAACTGCCTTTCCGAGCTGATAAACGAATTCCGCCAATGATGTAGTGGCGTATATATCCACAAATATCGAAATATAGTTGTCGGCAATGCCTGGCTGTCTCATACAGTGGTGTATGAGTTCCGTTTTCCCCATTCTCCTTGTGGAAATCAGGGCT
>JBJEAY010000218.1:0-2716 GCA_051869575.1 Prevotella sp.
ATGGCGAAGAAATTAGGTCTCATATATAACAACTACGGGCGTAACGGCGGATGTGTGGCTTTCGACCGCACACACGACGGCAAATACAATTTCGGTCCGGCTATGTACACCAAGACTACACAGATGGACCCGGCAGCCGATTATGTAATCATCATCGGCGGACACAATGATGCGTTCAAGGTGAAAGACAACAAGGACTCGCTCATTATGTTCAGAGACTCACTGACACTGCTGATTACCAACATCAGGACACAGTGTCCCCATGCCAAGATTGGTTACGTCACTCCATGGTATTGTGACTATCTGGGATTCAAGCAGGTGTGCAAGACAATCCTGAAGGTTTGCAAACAGCATGGTGTTTCTGTACTGAACAATTATCGCAAGGGTTCAATAATAAAGGTGCGCGACGAAGAGTTCCGCAAGAAGTATTTCCAAGGACCCAAAGACACAGCCCATTTGAATAACGCAGGGCACGACCTCTTTTTGCCCGTAGGTATGGAATGGTTTTTGAAGAATATATATTAAAAAAACTTATACATTGGGTATTGCCACTTCCGGAAGTCGAGCAACATGACTGTCTCATCGCTCACGGTACTCTTTGGGCGATAGGCCTATGGCGCGCTTGAAATACTTGCCGAAGAACGACTGAGAGGGGAAGCCCAATTCTATGCTTATCTGTTGTATGGTCTTGTCGGTGCATTTAAGCATGGCGCAGGCTTCCTTTGTCACGTATTGCTCTATCCATTCGCCAGGCGACTTGCCGCTCACACGCTTCACTACGCTGTGAAGATGTCCGACGGATATTCCAAGTCGCCCTGCATAAAACGGTATTTGGCATACCTTTGCAACAAAAAAAATTGAGCTATATGAAGAGATTTTTTTCTTTGCCTGATTGTTGCAGGATACATTCAGGCCATGTGAGTACATGCGAGACTTAAGTAAATGATATATATTTAGTCCTTTAAACATCCCAATGGAACTACAACCACCCCGTCATCCCGGCGATAGGCAAATTCCCCGGCAGTCAAGACCATAAGGAATGATGGTTCACCCATTTTGTCAGTGTTGACCTTCTCCCTTAGTTTTCTGAGGTGTGCCGCCGCCTCGTCAATTTGCTTAGACCCCATTTTCACTTCCACTGGGGCCCATCTGCCATCAGCCAGTTGTATTATCATGTCTGCTTCCAGACCATTCTTGTCACGATAGTGGTAAACCTTACCGTCGCAAGCATCCGCATACACACGAATGTCGCGCGTACAAAGAGCCTCAAAAAGGAATCCAAAATACTCAAAATCCTTCAATAGTATGTTGGGCTTGACTTTCAGGACAGAAGTGGCTATACTTGGATCAACGAAATGTCTCTTTTCGGTAGTACGTATGGCTGTTTTAGAACGCAATGACGGTTGCCATGCCGGAAGATCCTCGACAACAAAGATTCTCCTTAAGGCATTTATGTAGGATGTATAGGTCTTGTCGGTTATGCTCATCTCGTTGGCTGCCACATCACCGATTATGGTTTGCGCCGTGGCAAGAGTGGTTATGTTGCGCGACAATGAACGCAACAAAAGACGCACTCTGTCGGGATTCTTCTCCACTCCATCCACCCTGTGGGTATCCTTGTTTATTATGGCATCAACGTATGAATGGGCTGTAATCAAAGATGCCTGTTCAGACTTCCCAACCGATGCGGGCCATCCACCACGACAAATGAGATAAGCCATATGGTCTATACTTATATTGCTTATCCCCGCCACGTCGGTTTCGCCATCGAAAAGAGAGGAAAGACTTACGCTTCCATTTGACTCCAACGATTCGAAAAGACTCATCGGTCTCATTCTCATACGGGAAA
Organism: Prevotella sp.; assembly: GCA_051869575.1. Classification (GTDB taxonomy): domain Bacteria; phylum Bacteroidota; class Bacteroidia; order Bacteroidales; family Bacteroidaceae; genus Prevotella. The sequence goes on from JBJEAY010000218.1 coordinate 1,850, forward strand.
TGCGTCCTGCTCCACTGTGGTGAATTTCCTCGTCAGTAGGAACTGCTGAACCAGTCAAAATGAATTGTCCTGACTTCTGGCGCATATCTACCTGATGACGCACAGCATCCCATAGCACAGGGGCATCCTGCCACTCGTCAAGCAGACGCGGTGTATTGCCTTCCAAAAGCAATGAGGGCTTCATTTCTGCCGTTTTCATATAGGCATTACGGTTGTCCGGGTCTTGCATATACAAAACACTGTTTGCATATTGGCGTGCGGAGCTTGTCTTCCCACACCATTTAGCTCCTTCTATTAACACAGCTCCCGTTGCCTCAAGAAGCAATGCAAGTTGCCTGTCGCTAATCCTTGGCAAGTATTTGTCATTAACCATATTTTGCTCTTTTTATATCTATAGTTTTACTCTTATTTTTTATTGTTTTCTATCGCGCTGCAAAGATAATAACTTTTTTTATAATTACCAAATAATCAGCAAGTTTTTTTGCCCACTCCGAACTTTGGAGGTGTTTCACTCCGAACTTTGGCGGTGTTTCACTCCGAACTTTGGCGGTATTTTGGGCATTAACCTGCGCATTCCAGACGTTTCAGCCGTAGGCAAACCTGCACATTGTTGACATTTTTTAGGATAATAAACTTGCGCATCCCAGATTTATTAAGTATCTTTGCACAGATATTTAAACTGATATGAGTAGGCAACTTTATATAGATTTCGACCAATATATCCGCCAGGGAGAACCCGACAAACGGGAAAAGGCTTACGCTTGGAGTACGGCTATCGGACTTCAGGCAGTGGATGGATTGCAGACTTCGGAATATCTGCAACAGACGGCACGAAGGCATATTGAGGGTGAGATAAGCATAGAGGAA
>JBJEAY010000219.1:0-2711 GCA_051869575.1 Prevotella sp.
TCCACCTTGAATCCCTTTATACCCATGTCGGCATAACGTTTCATCACGGCGTCGGTCAAAGCCATGTCATTCTGTGGGTTGCTACCAATGAGGTTGCGCCAACTCGACCACAATATGATGCCCACTCCCCTGCGTTGTCCGTAGGCTATGAGCTTTTCGAGGTCAATCTCCGGGTTCAGGTCATCGGTGAGCGACTCTCCCCCACTCCATCCTTCGTCGATGATGATATATTCGAGCTTGTTCTTTGCGGCAAAGTCGATATAATATTTATATGTAGGGGTGTTCATGCCCGACTTGAAATCCACTCCCGTGATATTTGTGTTATTCCACCAGTCCCAAGCCACCTTTCCTGGCTTTATCCACGACGTGTCGGCAATCCTGCACTCCGGAGCGAGCAACTGAGCCACGTCCGAATTCATTATCTCCCTGTCTTCCTTCACCACCACCACGGCTCGCCATGGCAATGCCTGTCCCTTGCTTATTCGGGCGATATAGTCAGCCCTCTTCGTCGGCACGAGGTTGAGTCTTGCATATCCGCCTATCTCGCTCTCTATAGGATATGGGGCAAACTGCGCCTTCAGCGAGTTGCCCTCGCCTTTCACAAGCATCATTCCGGGATAGTTCTCCACTCCTGCGTCCATCACCACGGCCCTGCCCACCGTCGGCACTGTCACGGCAAGAGGAGTGATGGCAAGCGAGTCGGCGAACATCTCCGTGAGGCACTGCTCGTCGTAATAGGACTCAAAGCTATAGCACCATCGCTCGCCACCGCGATTGTCGTTGACGTATGGCACAAATGCCTCGCAATCAGACGGGAATCGGAATTCGGCCATCTCCTTATCTACCGTCTCTGTCTTCTTCACTCCAGGCAGAATCCTGTAGGCGGCAAAACCGTCATACACCCTCACTTCCACCTTTGCTCCCGTCTTGAACGAGAGTGTCACCGTGTTGTATCTGTCCCTTATCTTACTTCTTTTGGCATACAACACGTCAACGGTCTTATCCACGGCCTTCGCCTTCGATGCGCTTGCCTTTCCTTTAAGCAGTTCCTTTCCACCAACGGTTAAGCCTACCGCCGACGGCTCTGTCACGACCATTCCATTATAGTCGATGCTCCACGTCATACCACCACCACATTCAGCAGTCACCTTCAGCTTTCCGTCAGGAGATGTCACTATTGTTTTGTTACTATTGTCAGCTGCCCATGCCGCATTAGCAGTCATCACAAGGGCAATTACGGTTTTTATTAGTTTCCTCATATTGATACAGTTATTATTTTCAGTTTTCGGTGCAAAGATAACATAAAAAAAACGAAAAACCACACTTTTTCCTCTGTTTATACTAATTTAACGCAATAATAAAGGGAGGCACAGCCTAATCGCTGCACCTCCCAATGCCAGAAAGAGTTTCTTATACCCTCAATTATTGGGGCTTTGGGAATACTCTACTCATAGTAGTCTTCGCCGCCTGTGTCAGAGCCGCCACCCTGGTCAGTACCCGAACCTCCCTCCTCGTCATTGCCGTCACCGCCGCTCACTGGAGGCGTGGGTGTCTCGCCTGCCGAAGCCGAGCCATCAGTGCCCATAGTGGTGGTAGTACCCGGAGTGAGGAATGCCGAATTCTCGCCGCCATAGGTCTTAACGCTTCGCTTGTAGGCCTCATTGCCGCTGTACTCAGCAATCATGTCGGCATTGTTGTTAATAAGCATCTGCGTGCTCACAAGGGTCTTACCATAAGACTTGCGCGAGTGAACCCAAGCAAACACTCCTGCGCCCTCGCCCTCGATGTGTCCGAGGAAGCCATCCACGGTGGCGAAGCCATATTTGCTGACGAGGTCGAGGAGCTTCACCTCGCTCGCCTTGTCGAGCACCACGTTGGTGGCGAGGAACTGACAGTAGGGGATGCCCGTCACTGGGTTCACGCGCTGCAGCACGTCAAAGAACGAGATCTGGTCTCCGTAGTCATAGTCGGCGTTGTTGTCAACCACAGCTTTTGCGAAGTCCTTCACCATTGTCTCAGCGTCAATAGTGAGGTCACCAAGACTGATGTCTGTGCGCACGTTGTCGCCCTCTCCGGCGGTCACGATGCTCGGCAACGTTCCCTGAGTGATTTGATAGGGAGCGGCGATACAACCGCCTCCTGCCACCTCCTGTTTTGTGAGATAGATGTTGGAGTATGCCATGTTCACCTTCATGAACATCTGATAGTCGCTGCATCTCGTAGCTTTCTGTTCAAAGCCTCCATTGATGAGCGGCATAATCCCCTTGTACATCTGTACAACGTTGCCCCATTTGGTGCGCTGTCGCTGCTGTCCCGAGGTGCGGGTGTTCTTCACTGTGGTCGCCTTTTCAGAAACGACCGTCTGTCCATTCACTTGCTTGAAGGTAAGGCTTCCAGCCGAACCTTTCATCTTTTTAAAGATACCATCTAATCTGGCCATAATTTAAAAATTTAGTTTAACAATAATATAATTAAGTGCAATAATACTAAGGCTCTTTCGATACCAGGAATCTCGTCCAGGCTTTTCGTTGTTTGCCTCACTTATGGGGTAATTATGGCTTTTTATGTCCCCTGATTTAATGCAAAAGGGGACAAAATTCAGAGGGGACATAACAACAAAATGCTATATCTCTCTGTTTCAGGACTTTTACTAATCAAAAAATATTTTTATTTTTTTGCAAAAGGGGACATGTGAGGGGACATCGATTTCT
>JBJEAY010000220.1:0-2708 GCA_051869575.1 Prevotella sp.
CTACGAACACCGCATACACCACGATGCCCGCCACAGTGCAAACGACACTCGCCCTACTGCATCCCTCGCTCTTGCGGAATGCAGCCACGGCACCAATGGCCCATAGTATCACCGCAACAACGGCAAAGGGCAAAAAGACATCCCAGTTTATCATACTCTTTAATATTTTAATTCTTTAATCCTTTAATCTCGCTACTGCTCCTATAAGCAGTAGCGACAACCCTGCAAGCATGGGATATTTCCATGGTTGCCGCTCAATCGTCAGCATACAGATATTCACCTCGCCATCCTCCCTTGTTGACCTGAAGTTCATGAGGTACATGTCCTCTGACAGACTCAGGGAATGAGGACTGTTGACGGCAATATCCACAGGCTCTCCGTTGATAAGCACCGTGGCGGAATATTGCGTAGGTGAACCATCGGCGACATTTGTCTCTATGTCGAACTCTTTCAGACGTAACGAGTAAGGCAATGATGCCGTGCGGTAGTTTTCGTCGTATGCCAAGTTCGTTTCCTCTTCACTACTCACAATAACATTCAGTTTTCTGGAGTCCCCCGCCCCTACAAGTCCGCTGAACAAGGCGAGCCACAATCCTACATGGATAGCCATAAACGTCCAGTCCCTACGCATCTTGAACGAGCGCAGGCGATGAAACACTGTGAGAGTGAGATTAATCATAAGGGCTACAAGCAATACCACAAAGGGAATGGATGTTTGGAAGGCTGTATCGGCAGGAAGCAATCCCCCGATGACACATGCCACGGCTGTCAATCCGATAGTCCAGCAAGCCATATTAGTAGAGCGAAGCAGTTTCACCCACCTGCGCTTGCCCCACTCGTTTTCCACCACGTATAATATGGCGACAAGCGCCACTCCCACGGCAGTTCCCACGGGAAAGGCAAATGCTTGATATATTGCGAGCCACAATTCTGTCATAGTTAGCAATAATAATTAGACGTTTAAGAATTCGCCGACAAAAATACAAATATTTTTTTGAGTATGCAAATTAATTGGATATTTTTTTCTAAAAAAAGACCTTGGTTCTGATGAACCAAGGTCTTCATTTGTGGGCGCTGAGGGATTCGAACCCCCGACCCTCTGCTTGTAAGGCAGACGCTCTGAACCAACTGAGCTAAGCGCCCTATCGCTTGTTTGCGGGTGCAAAGGTACAACAAATATTTGACTCCACCAAACAAACAAGCGAAATTTTAATTGATTTTAACAAAATTACTTGATTATCTGCTCCAAACCGCTTACATTCTTGCGAATTTCGGCATCTGTGAGCGAATAATTCTGCAAGTCGCCACTGATAAATCGGTCGTATGACGGCATGTCGATAAGTCCATGTCCAGAGAGGTTGAAGAGGATAGTCTTCTGCTCACCGCTCTCCTTGCATCTCTTTGCCTCACGTATTGTTGCGGCAATGGCATGACAACTCTCGGGAGCCGGGATGATACCCTCGGAGCGAGCGAAGAGGATGCCCGCCTCGAATGTCTCCAACTGTGGAATGTCAACACCATGCATCATCTTGTCGCGGATGAGCTGACTGACAATGCTTCCTGCACCGTGATAGCGCAAACCGCCCGCATGGATGTTGGCTGGTTTGAAATCATGTCCCAATGTGAACATCGGGATGAGAGGGGTATATCCAGCCTCGTCGCCGAAGTCATACTGGAAGACACCGCGGGTGAGCTTCGGGCAACTTGCCGGTTCAGCAGCGATGAACTCGGTGGTCTTGCCGTCGAGAATATTATGACGCATGAATGGGAATGCCAAACCGCCGAAGTTACTGCCGCCACCAAAGCAGGCAATCACCATGTCGGGATATTCGCCAGCCATCTCCATCTGCTTCTCTGCCTCAAGACCGATGACGGTTTGATGAAGTGTGACGTGACTGAGCACCGAACCGAGGGTGTATTTGCAATGAGGAGTGGTGGTGGCAAGTTCGACTGCCTCGGAGATAGCCGTACCGAGCGATCCCGGGTGTGTGGGATCCACCGTCAGGATATTCTTTCCTGCACGTGTTGACATTGATGGCGACCCAGTTACGGCAGCACCGAAGGTGCGCATGATAGACGAGCGATAAGGCTTCTGCTCCATGGTGATCTTCACCTGATAAACAGCCGCTTCAAGTCCGAAGATCTTGGCAGCGTATGACAGGGCTGCACCCCACTGTCCGGCACCCGTCTCGGTGGTGACGTTGGTAGTGCCTTCCTGCTTGCAGTAGTAGCACTGCGGCAGGGCTGAGTTGATCTTATGGCTACCAAGGGGATTGACACTCTCGTTCTTGAAATAGATATGCGCCGGAGTGTCGAGAGCCTCCTCAAGTCCGTATGCACGCACAAGCGGCGTAGAGCGATAGAACTTATACTTATCCCTCACCTCCTCGGGGATATCTATCCATGCATGCTCCATGTCGAGCTCTTGCTTGGCACATTCGGCTGCAAAGATATGACTGAGGTCATCTGCGGTGAGAGCCTCGTGAGTGGCAGGATTAAGCGGTGGCAACGGTTTGTTCACCATATCCGCCTGTATGTTATACCACTGCTCGGGAATCTGGTTTTCATCCAGAATAAATTTCTTTTGTCTTGACATATATATTATTTATTTTAAGTTGACAAGTTGACGAGTTGACAAGTTGACGAGTTGACAAGTTGATTGTTTTGCACGTCATTGTTGTTTTATCGGGTGCAAATATAGCACTTTT
>JBJEAY010000221.1:0-2701 GCA_051869575.1 Prevotella sp.
AAGAAGACATCAGGAATACATATAACTATATACGTGCAAACGAAAAGACAATATTGTCGCAGCATCATTCTATAGGAAGTCTCGACATTACTGTGCAGATAACCACAATGCTTGGAACGGGAGTATATAAAGGTATAGGCGGAGCTACTTTTGCCGCCATCGTATCTGCGGTGTTTGGCAGAAATCTAAAGACAGCACTCGGAGTAATAGGTAATATCAGTATAGGTGGTGCGATAGAACGTGCGATAAACTTCAACGACAGAGTGTCGATGTTGTCGGAAAACGGAGCAAGAAATGTTCTCGTTCCAATGGATAACCTTGCGGAAATGGCAACACTACCACCTGCCATACTCGGGAAAACGGATATTCCGTTTTATGCAAACACACAGATGTTGATACAAAAGATTATATAAATCCACATTCCATCGCAGATGATAACCGGTCACGGAGACGATATACACGGATATGAAGGCGTTAGGATGAATTTCAGTTCTAACATCTATGCCCATGCTGACATCACACCGCTTGTGGAACACTTGCGGAGTGAGATGGTGAGAATATGCAATTATCCTGAGCCTGAACCTCTGACGCTTGAGGCAAAGATAGCTGAGAAAGAGGGTGTTGAGGCTGAATGTGTCATTGTTACCAATGGTGCCACGGATGGCATATACCTTGCCGCGGAGGCTTGCCGAGATCTTGGTATATCGCATCATCATATCATCAGACCTACTTTTGCGGAATATGAGGATGCTTGTCGCAATGCTGGACTGCTTATCCAAGCTGATGCCGATGAAGACACGGATGCCGTATGGATCTGCAATCCCAATAATCCTACGGGCGAATGTATTGACACTGAAGGTATGCTTATGCTTGCAAAGGAATACGGCACACTCATTATCGACCAATCATACGAATGCATAACGCTCTGCCGGATGATGACTGCAAGGGAAGCCGTAGATGCAGGAAATATCATCCAGATTCATTCGATGACAAAGACATGCGCCATCCCCGGCCTTCGTCTCGGATATATCGTGACATCTCGCCGATATGCCAAGGCTATCAGGAAATGCCTGCGCCCATGGAGCGTGAACGCACTTGCCATATCCGCCGGACACTACATCCTCGACAATGATTTCAAGGCTATCAAGGATATTGAAGAATATCTCGCTGAAGCACAGAGACTGCGCGATGAACTTGATGCAATAGAAGGAGTATCGGTTATGCCTACCGACACCAACTTCATGCTATGCGAACTGTCTGTTGGCAATGCCGCCGGACTGAAAAACTGGCTTGCCAAGAATCATGGCATTCTCATCCGCGATGCCTCCAACTTCCGCACGCTCACTCCCCGCCACTTCCGCATAGCAGCCCAAAGCAAAGAAGAAAACGACACCCTCATAAATGCAATAAGACTATGGACATCAATTCCTCATTGACTAACGTCGAACTTCGTTTCCTAATCCCTAATTGGCTTTCCCTTCGGTCGCCGAACTTCGTTTCCTCATTCCTAATCGGTTGGTTTCTCGACCGTCTATTGGGAGACCCCGCAAGTCTTCCCCATCCAGTGGTGCTCTTCGGCAAGATGATTGCCAAAGGAGAAAGGCGGCTCAACCATGGGAAATTTCGTGTATTCAAGGGGGCATTGCTTGCTATATCACTAATATCTCTTGTTGTATTGGCTACATGGGGATTGGTGGTTATAGCAGACAACATTAATATATATATAGGTATGGCAGTGCGCGCGATATTGGTGTTCTATTGTCTTGCCGGCACCACACTCATTCGCGAGGTTAGGCTGGTATTCTATGCCATCGACCGCTCGCTCGACGAAGGCAGGCGACAGGTGTCGCGCATCGTAGGTCGCGACACTTCGGAACTCACCGACGAAGAAGTGCGCAAGGCAGCACTCGAAACACTCGCCGAGAACCTCAGCGACGGAGTGATTGCCCCTCTCTTCTGGTTTGCCATCGGTGGAGTACCTGCTATGATGGGCTATAAGATGGTAAACACCCTCGACTCGATGATAGCCTATCATTCCCCTCGCTATTTGAAATTCGGCAAGGTGGCTGCACGCATTGACGACATAGCCAATTTCATCCCCGCCCGCCTCACTGCCCTACTCATGCTGATAGCTGCCAATCGCCTAAGCCTCATCAAGTTTGTGATGAAATACGGTCCGTGTCATGCCAGTCCCAACAGCGGATGGCCCGAAGCCGCCCTCGCCGGCATCCTCGGTTGCCGTTTCGGCGGTCCCCACAAGTATTTCGGCGAGACATTCGACAAGCCATATATAGGCGACCAAGACAAGCCATTGACAAGGCAAGACATGGAAAAGGCAGTGCGCATCAACCGCATTGCCGAGGCGATAGCCATCGCTCTTGTCATCCTTATCGGATTACTATAATAGTTAATGAAACAACATTCAGGATAATCAAAACGATGCTTTTGCAACATTGCATATACGAAATATCAAGCCATAATGATAAATATGGAGCAATTTAACAAACGTATTATGGAATCAGAGGGACTGGTACATTGACCCGGTCAAGGTGAGTTGATTACATGTAGCTGGTCTCGTGTTGTTGTCAGTTTCACTTACCGTGTGTTGTTTAGTGATTATTAAAAAACAAGAAATAAATCCCAGTTTTCTTCGCAGATTCATTTTTTTTTATTATCTTTGCACCGAACTGATGAAAATACG
>JBJEAY010000222.1:0-2688 GCA_051869575.1 Prevotella sp.
CCTCAAAGCGGTTGTCCTTTTTAGAGGGAGGTTCCATGGAGGTTTCTACGGAAGAGGTAGACTCGACGAAGATTTATTTGACACACCGGAAGAAGCATATCAGTTTGCAATGAAATTGAAAGTAGGCAGTCATGAAGAAAGTAATCGTTGACATCATCAAGGAAGGTTGGGAGAAGAACCTGCCAGTCCAGCAGGTTATCAGAAACATCATGAACGCTACGGGACTGCACGAGTGCTATGCCTATGAGCAGTTCACCAAGTTAGTGTTCATCAGTAAGCCGTACAACTATGAAATACATCGGTAAGTACAAGATACCAGAGTATGCTATTGAAAGTTTGACAGGTTATTCAGCTTTCTACGAGAATATCGGAATAGACACGCAGCTTTGCATCAGCAATTCGCGAGAGATTATAAGAAACAAGTATCACATCTAAATTCAAGAGCAATGAAGACTAAGATTGAGTGGAATGGCAAGGCCATCCAAGTAAGCAGCAGCCATATCGGCATTGACACCCCCAGTTGGGGCGGTGGGTATAAGAAGCACCACTTCAAGATTATGGTAGAATGTGACGGGAAGAAGTTCACTGAGGACTTTTGGCAGCCCAACGAGAAGATGAGCGTCAGAGGACTTTGTGAAGTCCTTGAAAACCTCTGCATGGATGCCACTTACGGAGATAAGAGCATCGACGACTTCAATAGCGGACTTTGCTATGAGAAGGTATCTGAGTGCATCAGAGCATACAACGGCTGCAAGGCCATTCTGGAGCACTTCAAGGAAATGTTCATCAACCCATACGACCTTGGAGATTATTTGAGAGAGAAATATGACATCTGATATATCAGTGACAGAGCAGCATTTATTGCTCTTCAATAGATGAAGCAGTGGTGCTGGTCTGTGAAGATAGGCACCACAATTTTAGTTTGAAGATATGAATAAGGTTTTTGAGAATACTGGCAAGCGAATAATCATCTACTCGGACAACGGGGCCTTTCGGCTGATAGCCAACCGCAGGGCTATCTACGAGGACCACCACGTCACTATACGCTACTACGGCTCAGAGTGGTTCATAGAGACTCACCAAAGACAAGGGTACGGGTTTGTTCCTTGCCGCTTTCGGGGATTGCGGTATAACGTTAAGAAGAAGCAGGAGATTATCGACATGCTCTCTCGCTCGGTGCAGTTCAAGCAGGCATATGCTGAACTGACATCGAAATGACGTTGTTTAGCAAAAAATCGTGAAATGCTTGAAACAGGCGCACATTTCTATTGGAAAGTGCGTTTGTTTCAAGCGTTTTTTTTATAACTTTGCAGTGTTATAACGATTTTGAGCATGCTATCACTTAAAGAGATTTTTGGTCTCGGCACGGCCGGAACCATAATTACCGAGTTAAAGAAGAAGTCGGTGCAAGTTCCAGATTGGTATGTGCTGATGAAAGACTATGAGCCTACCAAGCACGAAATCGTGTCGGACATGATAGGCCGTAAGGATAGACAGCGTTCAGACGGAGTGTTGGAACTGGCCAGCCGTATCTACATCGGCTTGGAGAAACTTCTGTCGCACCGATATACTGAATACACATTCTCTCTTCCCGTAAAGAGGGTGTATAACAACGTGGACGACAACGAGACACGCAAGGCTATCGCCAAGGCCATAGAAGCCATCTATAAGCATGTACGCATCGACGCGCAGAACCTCAAGCGTGGCCTTGCGTACTATGCCGCTTGTGAGATATTCACGATATGGTACACGGTGGAGAGGGAGAACACGCTGTATGGCTTCCCCTGCAAGTACAAGCTGAAGTGCAAGACCTACACTCCGATGGATGGCACGAAGCTGTACCCCCTCATTGACGAAATGGACGATATGCTGGCCATGTCGTTTGAGTATGTCAAGAGGGATGGTGAGAAGGAAGTGACATATTTTGAGACCTTCACGGCAGACAGGCACTACCTTTGGAAGCGTGGCGGAGAGAATGTCGATGGTTGGTCGCCAGTGCTTACCTCGCAGTCGGAGGACGGCAGCGTGGTCATCGGTGAAGCCATCAACATTGAAAAGATACCAGGTGCCTACCTTTGGCGTCCTGCCCCCGTGTATCACGGCTTGACCTATATCCGAAAGGAGATAGAGTATTCCCTCTCTCGCAACAGCGATGTGATAGCATACAACTCGGCACCCGTGCTGAAGATTGCCGGAGATATTATCGGCGAGGAGAACAAGGGAGAGGGCCGCAGGGCATGGCGTCTGGCCAATGGCGGTGACGTGTCGTATGTGTCATGGAACCAGTCAGTGGAAGCGTTGAAGTACCACATTGATATGCTCGTCAAACTGTTCTTCATGCAGGCCCAGATGCCGGACGTGTCGTTTGACAATCTGAAGGGATTGGGCAGTATCGGCTACGATGCAAGGCAGACCCTCTTCACCGATGCCCACTTGAAGATTGGTGATGAAGCCGGAGCGTGGATCGAGTTCTTTGAGCGCGAGTGCAATGTTATCAAGGCTTTCTTGAAGAAGATGAATGTAAAGTGGGCCAAGGAGATTGACGACGTAGATGTCGAGCACATCATCACCCCATTCGTGCAGAACGACGAGAAGTATGAGATTGAGAAGGGGATGAAGGCCAATGGCGACAAGCCTCTCATCGGCCACTTGGAGTCTATTCGCGAGGCAGGTGTCTCGAAAGAGATC
>JBJEAY010000223.1:0-2678 GCA_051869575.1 Prevotella sp.
TAAACACCAAGTGAAATGCCACAAAAACACCAAATCATTTGGTTAATTCATTTATTTTCATATCCTTATCCTCACAAACTCCCTTATCATCGACAGCGGTGCCCATATAGCTTCACTGGGGTAATACCTTATAAGCCGCATATCATGAGTCAACTGATTGATGAAACGCCCTATATGCGTATGTCTGTTGGCAACGGTCGCAGCTTTATGTTTCCCGAAATTGCCCCCGTCCATGATATGCCTCAGAAGCATCTTGCCACAGTTCCTGCCATCATCTATGTCCTTTCCCTCAAAGACATACCCAATAACCCATTTCATTGCCTTTTCAAACCTCGCCATTCCCAACTCCTTTATCATCCTATCATTGTTAAGGTTAAGGTCAAGGTTTAGGTTGCGAAGCAAGAAGTAATAATCCATCACCTGCCTCAACCCAAGCCCTTCGCTCATATAATGTCTGAAAGCATGTGCAAGCAGGAAGATCCTATTAAACTCCGCATCAGGAACACAGAACCCATTGTCAGAAAACTGAAACTTACTCTTGTCATATTCCATAAACCATTTGCGAAACCTCCTGTTCGCAAACGGGTTGCAAAAATAAGCAGGTTCATAATGCAGCTCCACCTCCGTTCCCAGCCATTCCACACCCACATGATGCTCCGCCCCCGTAGCATCCGGCTGAATAGTCCGTGCAAATCTTATGACCTCTTTTCTGTTCTCCTTCAAAGGCAACCCTTCTTTCCACAGCCACACGTCAATATCCCCACTCTGCCTATAGAGGTTAAGGTCAAGGTTAACGTTAAGGTTATAAAGCTCCGCTACTCCTTGCCCTTTCAGTACAGCACATCCGAATCCCTTTTTGCGTATAGCCACATACACCTCAGTGCACTTCCTGTTCATCTCCTCGTTCCGTTGCTGTGTCTTGGCAGCCATGGCAAGCCACTTCATATACAACGGCTTGGGAACAGAATCAGCCATTTCCTTTACCACTTTAAAGCAAATACCTAAAACAGACTGCTTCTCCGCCATAAAGTAAAGGAATTCCCACTCTTCTGAGGAAGGAGGCCTTGAAAGATGCGTGCGCCTTCCAATGGCAACTTGAAGTAGTTCAAAGAACAAATCAATGGACATAAAGAATATATCAGGGAATGAAACTTTGAAATACTTTTATCTATTAACCTGAACGACAAAAGGACGGTGAAACAATATTTTATATATGCCTACTATATATCCCCATCCATATCCGAAATGAACAACAAAATAAATCCAATTCTGTATTAGTATGCGCTTTAGTTTCTTTGAATCCTTAAGAGAGAAATAGGTTGCAAGTATAAACCAAAGCATAACCACAGCAAAATACGCCCACCATAATATTGGGAATAGCATACAAACCACAGGACCGACCAATAATCCCATCACAAATAATAGTGGAAAGAATTGACGTATTGTCGCAGGGCTACCCAACTTTTTGTTTACCAATGGTTTGAACACTCCATACTGATAGAACATTTTATAAACCTTCTTTGCCGTGTCGCGGGCATAATACTCGCACACAAGTTGAGGAATCAGATAAATCTTGCCGCCCGCCTTTATAATGCGTGCATTCAGTTCGTCATCTTGGTTGCGCACTAATTCTTCATCATAAAGACCAACTTTGTCGAATATGCTTCTATGGAAGCAGCCGAAAGGTACCGTGTCAACTTCCATTTCTTTGTCTGCACCGACGCGGAAATGAGAGTTGCCCATACCGAAACTACTGCTTAGTACGGATGCAATGCTATGAGCCGTAAGACTGTCATTTACGGGAAGAGTGTTGCACAATGCGCCCACATTTTCCGCTTCTGGTAGTTCGTTCAATTTCTCAACAAGCAACGAAAAATAGTTCTTTGGATAGTAAACATGTGCATCCAATCGCATAATCACATCACCCTTTGCCTCCTTGATTCCACGGTTCATCGCACATGGAGCTATACGTTCAGGGTTGTCTATTAAACGAATAAATGGATACTTGGCAGTATAGGTTGCAACTATTTCTCGTGTTCTATCCTTACTCATGCCATCAACCAGGATTATCTCCAAATCATCCTTGGGATAATCCTGGTTCAGCATGCTATCTATACATTTTGCAATGTATTTTTCTTCCTGATATATTGGTACTATTACTGATAGCATATACAAACTTATGTATTAAGTGATTATATATGCTCTTCAAATCCACGGAAATGAACGTTCAGTTCGTGGAGGTGCTCAAGGAGCGTACCGAGAGGAGTGCCTTTCGTCATCTTAGCGAAAGCATTCACGTCCTTCGGGAAACACTTGCCTCCATAACCAAACTTTCCATCTGGCCCGGGAACGTATGTATGCGTGTCGTTGATATAGCCCGAAAGGAGCATACCCGTATGCACCTTGCGCCAGTCGCCACCCATCTGCTCGCAATACTCGCGACAAGCGTTGAAGTAAGTCACCTTATATGCGCCAAAAACATTGTGCATATACTTGGTCAACTCTGCTTCAAGCGGACTCATCACGGTGAACTTCTTGCCGACAAAGATTTTTGTCAGTAGTTCATGAGCACCAGTGAACACCATCGTCTGTTTCTTGAAGTCTTCGATATGCGTACGCTCAGTAAGGAATTCAGGCATATAATGCACCTTATGTCCCGTCTCACGAGAAAGCATATC
>JBJEAY010000224.1:0-2676 GCA_051869575.1 Prevotella sp.
CTCGGTTGACCACTGGCTTGCCTTCGGCTTGCTCGCCTTTATCGGCGGCAAGATGGTGAAGGAGTCATTTGAGGAGAATGACGAAGCCCACCCGCATTTCAATCCCTCACGCCTGCGCACCCAACTGATGCTCTCCATAGCCACCAGTATCGACGCCCTTGCCGTGGGTATCTCCTTCGGCTGCTTAGGCTACACCTCGCTCTCCTCCATCGCGCTTCCTCTCTTCGTCATAGGCCTCGTATCCTTCCTCTTCGCCATAGCGGGTCACCTGCTCGGCATCCGTTTCGGCAAGACCATCACCCGCCGTCTCAAGCCCGAGCTCTTCGGCGGCATAGTCCTCTTGGCTATAGGAATAAAAATCCTAATCACTCATCTCTTTTTTAATCCCTGAATGGGATGTCTTTTCCTATGTGAAAAGCCACTTTGTTAATATGAATGAAGCAGCTAATATACAGGCATATAGCCTGAATTTCGACGTTTCAACTCGTCACTACCCCCCCCCTGATACTAAGTCTTGTAAAGTCATTTGCTGACATAACCAGCATGTCGCCAAAGATATAAAGAGTGTATTTGGTTCCAACATCATTGTTGTTGACAAGAGTAAGAGTGTTTCCTGTCACGGAGTATTTATATTGTGCTACACCGTTTCTATCATTGTTTATGTTGGCCATCGAAACGCCCAAGGGGCTGGAGGAGTCGGGATTTGAATCCTCATTCCGCTCAATCGTGTCAACATGCACCGACATCATCGGCGACGTGCCGTACAATAACTACTGCCTGATACATCTCGGCGAGGGACAGGGAGGACTGGAACACCTCAACTCGCAGGCATGCTATACCGACGGAACATACGAATTTCATAACGAAAGGGGAAGATGGATAAAATTCCTGTCATTTGTGGCTCACGAATATTTCCACCTTTATAATGTAAAGACTATCCGCCCCATAGAACTCGGCCCGTTCGACTACGATCGCGAGGCTTACTGCCCCTTGCTGTGGTTCAGCGAGGGAATAACATGCTATTACGAGACACTCATACTCGAACGAGCGGGACTATGTACGGAGGAGGAGAAACTACTCTTGCTCTCCAACTATATGGGAATGGACGAACGATACAACGGCAAACACCACCAAAGCCTGCGCATGGCAAGCTATGACATCTGGCTGAACTTCATGAACGATGACGCTAATTCGAAGGACGTGAGGGTCAACTACTACTTCCGCGGTCCGTCGATAGGACTTATCATGGATATTGAAATACAACGTCTGTCGAACAACAAACGCTCACTCGACGACCTCATGCGCTTGCTATACAACAGATATTACAAGCAAGCGGGACGAGGATTCACAGAGGAGGAATTCTGGAAGGCTGCCAACGAAGTGGCCGGAGAATCTATGGCACACGTTAGAGACATGGTGGACAATCCCGGAGAGATAGACTATGAACGCTATCTCACACCTGCCGGCATCAAGCTCGACAGGGAAAAATGGATAATGAGCAGGAAATAATGTTCTGTCTTGTATTGAAATAGGTGACTCATAGAAACTCTTGAGGCCATACACACTCTTGAAGCTTTGAGAATGGCAATAGAATCAGCCTCTGCCGATGAATTGTCTGGTCTTATACATCATTCTGACCGAGGAATACAGTACTGTTGTAATTCGTATACGGAGGAACTGGCAAAATACAAGATAAGGATCAGCATGACTGAGGACTACAAGCCCACGGACAATGCCATAGCAGAGCGTGTCAACGGAATACTGAAGACTGAGGTTGTCTACATAGAGCAGCGTTTCAAGGACTATGATGATGCAAGGCGGCGTATATCAGAGTTCGTGCAGTTCTACAACGAGAGTCGTCCTCACAGCAGTATAGGGTATAAGGTTCCGTCACAGGCACATCATGAAACAGGCATTCAACGTCGTATGTGGAGATGACTTGAGAAGCTCACGGGGGCTGTCTGCCCCCTGCCGCAGGGCTCCCCCGAGTGTTTTTCATGGTTGTTTCATAGTCAACGAATACAGTACAAAGTCAACTAAAGAATATGAAAAGTCAACTGATTCCGTACAAGGTCAACTTTTTCAGGAAAAGAGTCAACCAAATCAGGAAAGACAGTCAATCTTTTTAGAGGCCATAGTCAACGATTTTAGTACATAAACATATTTTAAGTTAAACCAAGCTCTGAGAGAGTCAACCTTATTCAGGAAAAGACATTTTATTTATTTATTCAAAAATCGATGCAAATCGAGAGCAAAAACAAACACTGTTTGATTGTTCTGCCGAGATGCAGATATTTTGCTGCAAAAGTACAAAATTTCCTGGAAAGATGCAAGAAAAACAAAGAAATTTTTAGAATGAGATGAATAAAAAATGTCATTGTCATTTTGTCATTTTGTCACGAATAAGCATTTTTAGATACTCTTTTTGATGGATTGATATAAAGAAAGTCGTAATTATAAATATTATATTATATATTATATTATAATATAATATATAATATAATATTTCATAGTGAATATTTTTATCTCCTAATTAATCGGGCGTTTTTTCTTATTCGTGACAAAATGACAAATGACAAAATGACAAAATGGAGATTTTGAGTCACTGCCTCAGTGAGCTAAAAGGTAGGGTGTTCAAAATTGTCTATATCAACGAGACATTTTTTCAACCTGTAT
>JBJEAY010000225.1:0-2675 GCA_051869575.1 Prevotella sp.
ACCCCCTTGTTGAGGGAGCCAGACGAGTGGGTAAAAGCTATACATACATTATCCATAGCATGGATATGAAAATCGACAACGGCATAGTCTATCTTCCGATTTACATGACATCGTTGTTATGACCAAAAGTATGAATTTGTATAGTTATCCTATTATTATGAAATCACAAAATCCTGAAATTGAAATGGCTGAACTTCATCCTCTGAAGAATTCTATATATCAGCAATATGAAGATAACGTTAAAGTCCATGCTGATGAAATTAGCCGATGTGAAAAGAAGGCAAAATGGTTTGTCATAGGTCAGTTGGCTGCTTTTATTCTTGCAATATCATGTATTGCCATATATGCCATGTATTATGGTGAGACTGTTGTCATTGTTTTGGCCATATTCTTTGTTATAGCATATATTACATTACGCAGAATGGATGTTGCCAATGGAGACAAGATGGAGAGGCTGAAGGCAGTTCGCTGTGTGTATGCAAACGAGATGGCGTATCTCAATGGCGATTTCAAGGCTTTCCGCGATGGCAAACAGTATATAAATCCATGTCATGCCTATTCATTCGATATGGATGTGTTTGGAGAACAGTCACTTTTCCAACGGATTAACCGCACTGTCACGACCGGCGGAAGCGACTACCTTGCGGCACAGCTTGGTTCTGCGTCAACAAGGACAAGAAAGGAAATAGAAGACCAAAGGGATGCTATCAACGAACTTGCTGATGATGTAAGTTTAAGAACCTCGTTTATTGCAGTGGGACAGCTAAGGGGTGACATCATCAATACAGACGAGGTAAAGGGAGTCGTAGAAAATGCAAAGTCAATATCCTTGCCTTTGTTTGCGTCTTCTTCCGCGGCGATGGTCGTTGCTGTAGTCTCTGTCGTAGGATTTCTCTCTTCTTTTGTTGCAGCCTTGATGGATGCAGTTCCGTCGAATGTGCCGTTTCTATGGGGATTGCTTCATCTGCTGTTTATGATAGTCTTGTGTTCACGCCCATTAAGAAGTATAAACAAGACTGTTGGGGCGGTAAGCAAGCAGATGAGCATGTATGTCTCTCTGATGGAGATTATCTCACCAGGGCATTACTCCGCCAAGGAAAATGTCGATATACTCTCTCGTCTGTCTCTCGGTGAAGGCAATGCCCTCAGCTCTTTCACTGAACTAAAGAGGCTTATGGACAGTCTCGACCGCAACGGCAATCCTCTGTATCGCATATTCTGCAATACGTTCTTTCTAAACGATTTCTTTCTCATCAGACGGTTCTCCAAGTGGGAATCCAGCTATTTGTCGAGGATGAATGAGTGGATATATGCCGTAAGCAAATTTGACGCTCTCGTGTCAATGGCAACATTTCGCTACAATGAGCCTTACGCAAAGGATGTGGAAATAGACGACATTGACAAGGTGGTTTATAGTGCGGAAGGGCTGTATCATCCTTTTTTAGGAGAGAAGGCTGTGCCAAACGATTTCTGCATCAACGATTCGCATTATTATATTGTGACTGGTGCCAATATGGCAGGCAAAAGCACTTTCCTCCGTGCCATTGGCGTCAACTACATTCTCGCCATGTGTGGTATGCCGATTTTCGCCAAGCGTTTGAGGGTGAGCATCTTCTCTCTGTTTAGTAGTATGCGCACGACCGATGACCTTGCTCACGGCATCAGCTATTTCAATGCAGAGCTGTTGCGTCTGAAACAGCTTATCAGTGAATGTAAGGAAAACCGCCATACGCTGATAATCCTCGATGAAATACTGAAGGGAACAAATTCTGCCGACAAGTTGAGCGGTTCGAGAATGTTCCTTGAGTCCATTGCGAAACTTCCCGTTACAGGAATCATTGCCACCCACGACCTTGAACTCTCAAAGATGTCCGCAGAGCACCCCGACCGCTTCCATAACTACTGCTTTGAGATAGAACTCACGGACAACGTGACATATAGCTACAAAATAACATCAGGAGTGGCGCGCAATCAGAATGCCACTTATCTGCTGAGGGGATTGTTAAGGAATATTTAAGTTAATGAAAAAATCTCTATATTTCTTTGTTTGTTGAAGGAAACAGATTAACTTTGCGGCATAAAAGTCGCTTGAAAAAGTGGCGCAGCTATGATAAAAGTCGCTTGAAAAAGTGGTTTGTGTTAAACAAAAGTCCCTTGAAAAAATGGCAGCACTGCAAAGAAAGATTGACAATATCCTCAGAGAATGGAAGGCTAAAGAAGATAAGAAACCTCTTGTTGTTAAAGGCTGTAGGCAAATGTGGAAAGACCTTTTCTGTTAGGAATTTCGCTTCGCAAAATTACGACAATGTAATATACATCAATTTTATGGAAATGGATGAGTATAACATCGCATTTGAAAAATCAAGACGAATCGATGACATCATTAAATACAGGCTTGTTTGTCTCAATGCTTGAAATATGAGGGAGAATGTTCCCTGATTGAGGTGAAGGTGTCAAGCGGCAATGTAAAAAGCACGAAGACCATCCTTGCGCATCCCGAGAAGTATCATGTCCATCGCGCAATCAAGTTAGGCGATGTAAATATCGGGCAGAACGGTCAAATGACAGTCCTGCCCTTGTATATGGCTTTCTTGCTGGACAAGCCATAATATCGGTAATTCGTATTATTCTCTACATAGACAACTGAAAAGAATGCTAAATCGTGAGATTTTCGG
>JBJEAY010000226.1:0-2675 GCA_051869575.1 Prevotella sp.
ATGCACGGTTCTTGAAGGGGAAAGCGGGGGAAACCCCGCAGACCTACTTAGAAAAGATTATTAACGCATTAAAACATAAATGATTATGAAAAGACTTTTTACTAATATCACAATGGTGATGATGACCCTCGCAATGGCAATGACATTCACAAGTTGCGACGAGGATGTTGACCAGGCATACGACCTCAACGGAACGTGGAAGGGATGGATAAAGACAACTCGCATGAGCGACCGATTCAATTATTACGAGGAGAATTGGGAGACTGAGATTGTCTTCGTTCAGGACGGTGATTTCTCGCGTGGTGGCTATGGAGTGGAATACGATTGGAGTCCGCGTGGATACAATTATGTCAACGAGTTTGAATGGCATGTGCGCAATGGCAGGATATATATGTATTATGACGACGGCACCGACATCGTCATCGACAGATATTCTCAGTCGAGAGACCGTTTCTCTGGTATCTTCTGTGATGCCCGCACCTATGAGGACGTGGCTTCCTTCCAGCTCATAAAGACCAGCGACAATCGCTATTGGGCTCCCACACGCTCAGCCAATCCCGCCCCCACAGACAGTATTAAGGGACCAAGGAAATAATTTTTTAATCCCTCAATTAATACAAATACTTAAAAATGCTGAATATTTTTGCGATATTCAGCATTTTTTTATACCTTTGCACCTTATAATAAGAAATAAGACAATGGAAGCAAGCAAAAAGATATTATTGGGAATGAATGTCGATGAACTCAAGCAGCTCGTCGTGACTCTTGGAATGCCAGCCTTTACAGCCAAGCAGATAGCCAAGTGGATGTACGACGCCAACGTGAAGGACATCGACCAAATGACCAATATATCCAAGACTAACCGACAGATACTCAGCGACAACTGCTCTATCGGAGCCATGCCTCCATTGGATTGCCAAAAGTCAAAGGACGGAACCATCAAGTATCTCTTCCCCACAGCAAGCGGCAAGTTTGTCGAAACGGTGTATATCCCCGACGGCGACAGGGCCACGCTCTGCGTGTCGTCGCAGGTGGGGTGCAAGATGAACTGCCTCTTCTGTCAAACCGGCAAACAGGGTTTTGAGGGCAATCTCACCGCAGCCGACATCCTCAATCAGATCTACTCGCTGCCCGAGATAGCCTCGCTTACCAATATCGTGTTCATGGGACAAGGCGAACCGATGGACAACCTCGACAACGTGCTGCGAGCCACACAGGTGCTCACTGCCGATTGGGGGTATCAGTGGAGTCCCAAGCGCATCACCGTCAGCAGTGTGGGTATAAAGAACAAGCTCAAGCGATTCCTCGACGAGAGCGAGTGCCACATCGCCATCAGTATGCACTCGCCCCTCCACGAGCAGCGTCTCACCCTCATGCCTGCCGAAAGGCAGATGTCCATTACCGATGTTGTGGCACTGCTCAAGCAATATGACTTCACCCATCAGCGCCGCTGCTCCTTCGAGTATATCGTCTTCGGCGGTGTCAACGACTCGATGGTGCATGCCCGCGAGATAGTGAGGCTCGTCGAGGGTTTGGAGTGCAGGGTCAATCTCATCCGCTTCCACACCATCCCCGACGTCCCTCTGCATGGGGCCGACGACAAGAAGATGGAAGTGCTGCGCGACTATCTCACCAAGCACGGCGTGTTCACCACCATACGAGCCAGTCGCGGACAGGACATCTTCGCTGCCTGTGGATTGCTCACAACCGCCAAGAAAAATCATGAGGTGTAGGTGGTTTTGCCCGTTCGTCGCGCTCTTGGTGCTGTTTCTCCTCGCGCTTTCGTCATGCGACGACGGAGTGAGTCTGAAGCCCCGCAGCAGTGGCGAGCCCTATGATGTTGTGGTGGTGGCAAACGACGCGCGAGTGCGCACCATACTAAGCAAGATGATGGAGACTCCGCTCCCCGGATTGCCGCAGCAGGAGAATGCCTTCGATGTCAGTCATGCCGCCGACGCCACGGCACTCCGTTCCTCGCGCTATGCCCGGGCTATTGTCGTGGTGGATATCGATGCTCAGCGCCACTCGTCCACACGATTGAGATACGAGAAAGATGTATATGCCTCGCCGCAGATGATAGTGCATGTCGAGACACCGTCAGCCGACTCGCTGATAGCCGACCACGACAGGGTGGGGCGCTCGCTGCGCGCATTGCTTGGAAGATTCGAGACCAACGCCGCATTGCGCTATCTGCGCAAGAGCCATTCGCCTGCAAGGGAGAAGGAGGTGCTCACGACTGTGGATTGCCGCATCCTCGTGCCCTCCGACCTCGTCAAGACCAAGTCGGGCCGACGGTTTATATGGCTCTCCGACGATGGCAGCACCACGATGCGCAACATCTGCGTGTATTCCGCCCCAGGCACTGACGTGTCGGCAGAACGACTCACGGCATTGCGCGACAGTGTGATGCGCGTCAATATCAAGGGCGAGACCGACAGTATGTATCTTTCCACCGAGCGGCGCATAGCCCCCACGCTCAGAACCATAAAGGTGGGCGGCAGAACGATAGTGGAGATGCGCGGCCTATGGCAGATGCAGGGCGACATCATGGGCGGTCCCTTCGTCAGTCACACGATAGTAGATACCCTTCGTGGCAGGACAATCACCGCCGAGGCATTCGTATATGCCCCCGGCGAAGAGAAAAGGAATATAATCAAGAGAATGGAGGCTGCGCT
>JBJEAY010000227.1:0-2672 GCA_051869575.1 Prevotella sp.
CAGGAAGGAAGCCGACAAGGTGGAGCTGCTTAGCGGTGTGTTCGAAGGCAAATCCACTGGCTGCCCCATCGGTTTTGTCGTGCGCAACACCAATCAGCACTCTCAGGATTATGAGAATATGCGCAATGTGTTCCGCCCCTCGCATGCCGACTACACCTACACCACCAAATACGGAGAGCGCGACCATAGGGGAGGCGGACGCTCGTCGGCACGCATCACCATATCACGCTGCGTGGCTGGAGCCTTGGCTAAGTTGGCTTTGCGCCAGATAGGAGTAAGCGTCACAGCCTACACATCACAAGTGGGCGACATAGCCATCGACCCCGACTATCGCCATCACGACTTCTCAAAGATTGAGACCAATGCAGTGCGTTGTCCTGATATAGAGGCAGCCGCCAAGATGGAAAAACTGATTGCCGAAGTGAAAGGGCAGGGTGATACCGTCGGAGGCTTCATCACCTGTGTGGTGAAAGGCTGTCCGGTAGGACTTGGCGAACCCGAATTTGGCAAGCTACATGCTGCACTCGGTTCTGCAATGCTTGGCATTAATGCCGTCAAGGGATTTGAGTATGGAGCAGGATTCTCGTGCGTAAACAAACGAGGTTCCGAACTCAATGATGTATTCACCGAGGGTTTCCACACTACCACCAACAATAGTGGAGGCATACAAGGCGGTATCAGTAATGGTGAGGACATATATTTCCGTGTAGCCTTCAAACCAGTGGCTACTTTGCTGATGGAACAGCAGACAGTGGATAAGGATGGGAATCCCACCACGCTCACAGCCCGAGGCAGGCATGACCCCTGTGTGTTGCCGAGGGCGGTGCCTATTGTCGAGGCAATGGCAGCAATGACAATCTTGGATTATTATCTGCTTTCAAAGACAGTAAGAATGTAATAAATGTATCGAGTCTGTATTTCTTTAGGGTAAATAAAGTTTAAATACCGACCGATATTCTTAAATTTAATATATTTTTGGAAAAAAGAATGGCAAATGTTTGCATAGAACAAAAATACTTGCTATCTTTGCACACGATTAAAGCTATCATGGGGCTTGTGAAAGTCCCAGTAGAATTTAGTTAAGTCTAGTTTAGTTTTTGTGTTGGTTAGGGGTGGCTGTTTGGCTGCCCCTATTTTTTTAATCATGTATGTAAAATAAACGACCCGACTATGGAAAGATTATTAGGTAGAATAAAGGCTCATTTCGTCATCATGCAGGACATGGAGGACGAACAGGAAATAGTAAAGCAGATCACCAGTGGAGTGAGTTTCCGTGGTGCCAATCTGTGGGTGCTCATCTTTGCGATATTCATTGCCTCTCTTGGATTGAATGTCAATTCCACGGCAGTGATTATTGGTGCCATGTTGATATCTCCGCTGATGGGACCAATTATTGGTATGGGATTGGCGATGGGTATCAATGATCTCAATTTGATGCGTCGAGCGGTGAAGAACTTCGGTGTTGCCACCCTCATCAGTGTGCTCACGGCGATGGTGTATTTCCTCATCACCCCATTGGGCGAGGCTCAGTCGGAATTGCTTGCACGCACTTCTCCCACCATCTACGACGTTCTGATAGCCACATTTGGTGGTGCAGCCGGTATTCTTGCTCTCTGCACCAAGGGCAAGGGAAATGTCATTCCTGGTGTTGCCATAGCCACAGCCCTCATGCCCCCCTTGTGCACTGCCGGCTACGGACTTGCCACAGGTCATTTCCTCTATTTCCTCGGAGCGTTCTATCTTTTCTTCATCAACACAGTCTTCATCAGTCTTGCCACCTATGTTGGTGTTCGCCTGATGCATTTCCATCGTCTCGAATTCCAGAATCCAGCAGTGGCAAAGAAGGCTCAGCGTGTCGTTGCAGGAATAGCTATCGTTACGATGATTCCTGCCACAATCATGACAGTGGGCATTGTGAGGCGCAGTATCTTCGACAACAAGGTAAGGTCGTTTGTTAAGGTTGAGCTCTCTCAATCAGGCACTCAGGTGCTTTCGAGTAATGTTGACGAGGAGCATGGGGTGCTCAATATTGTTGCCGTGGGAAAGCAGATTTCTGATTCGGCAGAGGCTGCCGCCAAGAAGCGTATGGAGCAATATGGTTTGGGCAAATATGCACTGAATATCATCCAGGGTGAGGGCTCCGACAGCATTCTCTCGCTCAGCAACAAACTGACGCAGATTAACAACAGTCGTGACGATGAGCGAAAGAAACTCGTTGCGATGTCGGCAGAGATTGGTGAGCTAAACTCGCGTCTTGACTCATATACAAAGTATGAGGTATTGACTCAGGAGGTATGCAGTGAGATGAAGGCCCTTTATCCTCAAGTGAAGACTGTCAGTATCTCGCGTGTCGCTCAGTCGAGTCGCGACACCACGGCAGTAAAGCGTTTCGTGGCAGCCATCATCTCCTTGGACGACAAGGCTCGCATGTCGCCCTCAGATAAGACCAAGCTTCATGATTGGTTGCAAGCGAGAATCAAGGCCGACAGTCTTGTAGTTGTGTATTGACAGGGGATGCTGACTTCTCGCCCGCAGTTTAAAAAAAATGAATAAGGGATGAAACCTCATTTGATTGAGGAATCATCCCTTCTTAGACTGGTGAATTGGGTAACTTTTTAGAGCCTCTTGTCGGATTCGAACCAACGACCCCGAGATTACAAATCACGTGCTCT
>JBJEAY010000228.1:0-2671 GCA_051869575.1 Prevotella sp.
TATATCGATTTCCATATAATCTCAATTTTTCTGCAAAATTAGCATTTATTTGTGACATCTCCGATAAAATCAGATGAAAATGCCAAAAAAAGACGTTATTTTACCTATTGAACCATCATTTTTACTGAGAAAACCTCGACTTTGTGCAGAAATACCTACCTTTGCACCTAGAAGCAAATGCTTCATTATGCAAGCCTGGAAAATGCATATGTATAGCAAAGCAGCCCGCAGAACTCTTATGTCTGCGGGCTGCACTCTTTATTATTCCCACTCGATTGTGGAAGGGGGTTTTGAGGAGATGTCATAGCATACGCGATTGACTCCCTTAACCTTGTTGATTATCTCATTCGACACTTTTGCCATGAAGTCGTAGGGCAGATGGGCCCAGTCGGCGGTCATGGCGTCGGTGGAGGTGACGGCACGCAGGGCAACGGGATGCTCGTAGGTGCGCTCGTCACCCATGACGCCCACACTGCGCACGGTGGAGAGGAGGACGGTGCCTGCCTGCCAAATCTGGTCGTAGAGCGACACCTCTATCTCGCCGTCGGTCATCTCGGCGGGCACTCCGGCTGCCAACACCTTGCGGGCTTCCTCGCCTGAGAGGCGCACCTTATAGTCGCGCAAACCGCGGATATAGATGTCGTCGGCATCCTGAAGTATGCGCACCTTCTCGGGGGTGATGTCGCCAAGGATACGCACGGCAAGACCTGGACCGGGGAATGGATGGCGGGTGATGAGATGCTCGGGCATGCCAAGCTGACGACCCACACGGCGCACCTCGTCCTTGAACAGCCACTTGAGTGGCTCGCACAACTGGAGGTGCATCTCCTTGGGCAGACCGCCTACATTGTGGTGGCTCTTGATCACCTTGCCGGTGATGTTGAGACTCTCGATACGGTCGGGATAGATAGTGCCCTGGGCAAGCCACTTGGCACCTGTAATCTTCTTTGCCTCGGCATTGAACACCTCAACAAAGTCGCGACCGATAATCTTGCGCTTCTGCTCGGGGTCGGTCACTCCGGCAAGGTCGGCGAAGAACTTCTCACTGGCGTCAACACCGATGACATTCAAACCGAGACACTCATAATCGTGCATCACATCACGGAACTCGTTCTTGCGCAACATTCCGTGGTCAACGAAGATACAGGTGAGGTTCTTGCCAATGGCACGATTGAGCAATACGGCACATACCGATGAATCCACTCCACCTGAAAGACCGAGGATGACCTTATCGTCACCCAATTCTGCCTTCAACTCTGCCACTGTGGTATCAACAAACGAGGCGGCACTCCAACTCTGGGTGGAACCGCAGATGTCAACCACGAAGTTCTTCAAAAGCTGTGTTCCCTGCAAGGTATGGAATACCTCGGGATGGAATTGTACTGCCCAAACAGCCTCATTTTTGGCTGCATAAGCGGCGAATTTCACATCATCGGTAGAGGCAATACACTCACAGCCATCAGGGATGGCTGTGATGGTGTCGCCATGACTCATCCACACCTGAGAATTCTTCTCAAAACCCTTGAACAGGGGATTAGAGGTATCGACTGTAGAGAGATGGGCGCGACCATACTCGCGAGAGTCTGCCTTCTCAACCTTGCCCCCAAGGGTGTGCGAGATAAACTGCGCACCATAGCAGATGCCCAAAACCGGCAGGCGACCTACGAACTGGCTCAAGTCAACCTTGAAAGCCTCGGGGTCGTGCACCGAATAGGGTGAACCGCTAAGAATGACTCCAATCACCGAGGGGTCGTCCTTAGGAAACTTGTTGTAGGGAAGAATCTCGCAGAAGGTGTCGAGCTCTCTGACGCGACGGCCGATAAGCTGGGTCGTCTGTGACCCGAAATCAAGAATAATAATCTTCTGTTCCATTGTTCTTTACATTATTATATATTATAAAATTATTTGTTTACTGAGAAGTTAAAGAAGTTAAGGACAAATGAATTTCTCAGCCTCAACGAGCGAATCGAGTTTGCCGACATCAAGCAGGCGGAGGTCGGTCTTGAGATAACCTCGTATATCTGCCTTTTGACAGGCATCGAGATAGAAGTCGATAATGCCGAACTTGTCGGGCCACTCTGCCATCAGGGGGAAGAGACGCGGCGAGAAGACATGGATGCCTGAGAAGGCAAAGTGAGCCTCACTCCCCTCCACCACACGATGAGGTGGTTTCACTTCTCCCGTCTTAATATTTATCCACCCATTGAGCCTCATCTCCTCATTGAAGATGAGATAGCGGGATGTGTCTCTACGACTAACCAACAATGTTGCGTCGTTATCTGCGGCTGTGTCGTATAACTTGGCAAGATCGACATTATGCAATATATCCACATTATGGATGAGGATAGGTGACGATGGATCGAAAAGCGGAGCTGCCTTGCGTATGCCGCCACCCGTGTCGAGCAGGGCATCGCTCTCGTCGCTTATGCGTATGTCAAGACCGAAGTTGTCGTTGGTCTTGAGATAATCCACTATCTGCTCGGCAAAATGGTGGACATTAATCACGATTCGCTCAAATCCGGCATTCTTTAGATTCATGACAACCCGATGGAGCAGAGGTTCTCCCCCTACTCTCACCAATGCCTTGGGCATCGTGTCTGTCAGCGGACGCAAGCGGGTGCCAAGTCCCGCCGCGAATATCATTGCCTGTCTCATTGTCAAAATTTTCAAT
>JBJEAY010000229.1:0-14444 GCA_051869575.1 Prevotella sp.
TGATGTCAGTTTGTCTTCGGATTCCTGCCTTGAGATATATGCTCCACAGGTCAATCCCGAAAGGTTAAAGACCAACGATATTGCGGAACTACGCACCCTTTCCGACGGTTCTAAACAGTTCCGCATCTTAGGGCGTAAGGACAATGTTATCGACAGTGGCGGTATCAAGATACAAACAGAAGAGGTGGAGCGCATTTTGCGTCCCCACCTCTCTTGTGGTTTTATGATAACAAAGGTGGCAGATGCCCGTCTTGGCGAGGCTGTCACCCTGTTGATTGAGTCGGATGATGTTGACTTGGCATTGTCGATATGCAGAAGTGTACTGCCTAAACATTGGGTGCCTCGTCATATCTTGTCAGTTGAACACATTCCTCTTACCGAGACAGGCAAGCCTGCAAGGGCAGAGGCTGCGGCTGTGGCATTAATGCATTATCCCTCGCGATAGAAGTCGAGTGTTTCCATAATCTCTTCACGTGTGGCAGTCTGGTTGATAAGTATGTTACCGATGCCGCCGAGAAGAGTGAAGTTGATGGTTCCCGCCACGTTTTTCTTGTCGTGCTTCATCAGTGCGAGCAGTTCATCGTAGTCGTCACATGTAAATGATAGTGTGCCGTAATGCTCACGGATGTACCTGACGGTCTGGTGCAACTTGTCGGTGGGGAATCCAGTTTTCTTTGCACTTAGATACAGTTCACAGATAATACCATAGGCCACGGCATATCCATGAAGTATCGGAGTGCGCTTCATGGCAAACGACTCGAAGGCGTGTCCCATGGTGTGACCTACGTTAAGAGCCTTGCGGATGCCATGCTCAAGAGGGTCTTCAAGTACGATGCGTTCCTTCACGGCTACCGACTCAGCCACCATCCTCTGAAGCACTGTGAGGTCGGGCTGATGTATGTCGTAGTTTATCAGCTATGCCCACATCTTCTCGTTGTTGATGAGTCCGTGTTTGAGCATTTCGGCATATCCCGAACAGAGGTTCTCGTCGTCCATTGTCTTGAGGAATACAGTGTCGAGAATGACATAGTCGGCATTGTTGAACACTCCAATCTCGTTTTTCAATCCTCCGAAATTCACACCGGTCTTACCGCCCACAGATGCATCTACCATCGATAGCAGGGTGGTGGGGATGTTGATGAACTTGATGCCGCGCTTGAATGTGGAGGCGGCAAAGCCACCAAGGTCAGTCACCATACCGCCTCCGAGATTCACCATCAGCGAATGGCGTGTAGCCCCCATGCGTTGCAGTTCGCCCCACACGTGGCTCATTGACTCCAGTCCCTTATTAGTATCGCCGGCAGGGATGGTTATCATTCCAGCCCTGTCGGCGATTGACTGCACCACGGGAGCGCATAGTCGGAGCGTGGTCTCGTCTGTGAGCATAAACAGTTTGTCATGTTTCAGTTCGGCGATAGCTCCTTCAAGTGCTTCCGTGATGTTGTCCGAAAGAATTATCTTTTGCTTTTCCAAACTTTAATTCTTTAATATTTTAATCTTTTAATTTCGCTTAGTAAGCGAAAAGCGGATAGTTCTTCATTGTCTCGTTGACACGGGCGCGAACGCTTGCGATCACCTGCTCGTTCTCGGGGTCGTTGAGCACTTCCTCAATGAGTTCGGCAATGAGCACCATCAGGTCTTCCTTGGCACCACGGGTTGTGATGGCAGGAGTACCAAGACGGATACCACTTGTCTGGAATGCCGAGCGAGAGTCGAACGGCACCATGTTCTTGTTGACTGTGATGTCTGCAGCCACGAGAGCATTCTCAGCCACCTTACCTGTGAGGTCGGGATACTTAGAGCGCAGGTCAACCAGCATAGAGTGGTTGTCAGTACCGCCACTGACGATAGAGAATCCGCGCTTAACGAGTTCCTCTGCCAGTACGGCTGCATTCTTCTTCACCTGCAAAGCCCACTCCTTGAACTCAGGCTGCAGAGCCTCGCCGAAGGCAACGGCCTTGGCAGCGATGACGTGCTCAAGCGGACCGCCCTGCTGTCCGGGGAATACGGCTGAGTTGAGCAACTGGCTCATCATCTTCGTCACACCCTTTGGAGTCTTCAATCCCCAAGGATTCTCGAAGTCCTTGCCCATGAGGATGATACCACCACG
This sequence comes from Prevotella sp., assembly GCA_051869575.1. GTDB lineage: Bacteria > Bacteroidota > Bacteroidia > Bacteroidales > Bacteroidaceae > Prevotella. Next base: position 2,111 of record JBJEAY010000229.1, read on the forward strand.
CGGACCGCGGAGAGTCTTGTGGGTTGTAGAAGTCACGATATGAGCATACTTCACGGGGTTGTCGAGCAGACCGGCAGCTATGAGTCCGGCAGGGTGAGCCATGTGAATCATAAGGAGAGCGCCAACCTTGTCGGCAATCTCGCGCATGCGCTTGTAGTCCCATTCGCGGCTATAAGCCGAACCACCACCGATGATGAGCTTTGGCTTGTTCTCGATGGCGAGTCTTTCCATCTCGTCGTAATCAACACGACCTGTTTCCTTGTTGAGGTCATAGCCTACAGGACGATACAGAATACCCGAAGTGTTGACGGCAGAACCGTGTGAGAGGTGTCCACCATGAGCGAGGTTGAGACCCATGAATGTGTCGCCGGGCTGCAGTACAGCAAGCAGAACGGCAGCGTTTGCCTGTGCGCCGGAGTGTGGCTGCACGTTGGCATATTCAGCTCCGAAGAGTTTGCATACACGGTCAATGGCGAGCTGCTCCACTTGGTCAACCACGCCGCAACCGCCATAGTAGCGCTTGCCAGGATAACCCTCGGCATACTTGTTGGTGAGGTAAGAACCCATAGCCTCCATCACCTGGTCACTCACAAAATTCTCCGAAGCAATCAGTTCCATGCCTTTCAGCTGGCGCTGGTGCTCTTTCTCGATAAGGTCAAAAATCTCCTGATCTCTTTTCATTTTTTCTTTTGTTACTAAATATTTAATTCTTTAATTCTTTAATTCTTTAATTCTTTAATTCTTTAATTTCCTTCGGAATCAGATTCCGAAGGACTACACCAACTCCACCTTATTAATATCTTGCTCTTTCTCGCAGTAGTGGCACTTGAGGATGCCGTTTTCCTTATCTACTACATGGAATAAGGTGTCCATCGGTTCGTTGTTGGTGATGCACTTCGGGTTGTTGCACTTCACGATACCCTTGATGTCGTCTGGTGTGATGACGGTCTTCTTCTCCACCACCTCGTAGTCCTTGATGATGTTGAGCACCACGTTGGGTGCCAGCACCGAGAGGCGTGAAATCTCTTCGTCGGTGAAGAATTTGTCAGCCACCTTGATGATACCCTTGCGTCCGATTTTCTTTGAGCGGTAGTTGCAACCGATGGTCACCGGTGTGGTCAGTTCCTGCAGATGCAGCAGACTTGCCACCTCGTATGTCTTCTCTGTCGGTATGTGGTCGATGACAGTGCCATTCTCAATGGCGGTCACCATAATCTCATTCTTTGCCATAATTCCTAATTCCTAATTCCTAATTCCTAATCCCTAATCCCTAATTCCTAATTCCTAATCCCTAATCCCTAATTCCTAATTAATAATTGTTTTGTCGTTTCTCACTTCGTCGAGCGTTATGCCGAGCACGTCGCAGAAAATGGCCTGACGTGCGAAGAGTCCGTTGCCCGCCTGTTGGATGTAATAGGCATGAGGGTTGGTATCCACATCGTATGCTATCTCGTTCACACGTGGCAGTGGATGCAAGATCTTCATGTTCGGTTTTGCCGAGGCGAGCATGTCGTTGTGCAGGATGTATATGTTCTTCACCCTCTCATATTCCATGAGGTCGGAGAAGCGTTCCTTCTGCACTCTCGTCATATAGAGGATGTCGGCATCGGCAATGATCTTCTCGTTGAAAGCCGTATGCTCCTGGAATTTTATTCCGTGCTCCTTACAGTAGAGTTTGTATTCATTAGGCATCGACAGTTCCTTGGGTGCCACGAAATGGAATGTGGGATTAAAGTGGCGCATTGCCATCAGCAATGAATGTACTGTGCGCCCGTATTTCAGGTCGCCCACAAGATAGATGTTCAGGTTTTCGAGCGTGCCTTGTGTCTTATAGATAGAGTAGAGGTCGAGCATACACTGTGAGGGATGCTGGTGTGCTCCGTCACCTGCGTTGACGATAGGAATAGGTGCCACCTCCGCTGCATACTGTGCTGCGCCCTCGATAAAGTGGCGCATCACGATGACGTCGGCATAGTTTGACACCATAAGGATAGTGTCCTTGAGTGTCTCACCCTTAGTGCCGCTTGTTATCTTTGGGTCGGCAAACCCGATGACGCGTGCCCCGAGTCGATTAGCTGCGGTTTCAAAACTTAGTCGTGTGCGTGTTGATGGCTCAAAGAAGAGCGTAGCCACGACCTTCCCCTTGAGCAGTTCCCTGTTGGGATGTCGCTCGAATTCCTGTGCCAGCTCAATCATGTAGAGAATCTTCTCCTTGGTGAGGTTGGCGATAGTCACAAAATCATGCTTTTCCATCTCTTGTGTAATCTTTTTTTCTTTTTGCGCCGCTAAGTTACACATTTTTCTCCATATATTGGTTAAAAGTTGCAGAAAAATGCGTAAATTCTTTCATATTTGCCCGAAAATGACTAATTTTGCACGGAAATACGTGATTTATGCACGTCAATTCAACATTAAATGTTCAACGTTCAATATTAAATATTCAACATTTGCTATAAGAAATGAGAAAGACATTCATACACCTCCTTTGGGCCATGCTCGTGGTTGTTGTCTTGGGTTGCGCCGGTGCGTTCTGGGCAATATCCGAGGGTAAGATTGGTTATATGCCGCCCATTGAAGATTTGCAGAATCCAATCAACCGTTTTGCCACACAGGTGTTCTCAGCCGACGGCAAGGTGATGGGTACGTGGAATTATAATAAGGAGAACCGCGTGTGTGTGGATTACAACGAATTGTCGCCGAACATTGTCAAGGCACTCGTAGCCACCGAGGACGCCAGATTCTACGACCATTCGGGCATCGACTTCTATGCCCTTGGGCGAGCTGTCATCAAGCGCGGACTGCTCGGACAGATGAATGCAGGCGGTGGTTCTACTATCACCCAGCAGCTTGCCAAGCAGCTCTATTCGGGCAAGGCTCACAGTGTGATGGAGCGCGCACTGCAGAAACCTATCGAGTGGGTGATAGCGGTGAAGATTGAAAAATTCTACACCAAGGATGAGATTATTGCCATGTATCTCAACTACTTCGACTTCCTGCATAATGCAGTTGGTATCAAGACCGCTGCCAACACATATTTCGGCAAGGAGCCCAAAGACCTCACCCTGAATGAGGCAGCCACACTTGTGGGACTGTGCAAGAACCCCTCATACTTCAATCCCGTGCGCAATCCTGAGCGTTGCCGCGACCGCCGCAATGTGGTGCTCCAGCAGATGGTGAAGGCGGGATATATCACCGAACAGGAGTACAGCGACAACTCGGCAAAGCCGCTCGACCTCAACTTCCACGTATCCGACCATAAGGATGGTGTGGCTGTGTATTTCCGCGATTTCCTGCGACTTTATATGATGGCAAAGCGTCCTGAGAGAGACAGATATCCTTCATGGAACTATGCCGGATTCTATCGCGACTCTATCAATTGGGAGACCGACCCGTTATACGGTTGGTGCAACAAGAACACGAAGAAAGACGGTACACCATATAATGTATATACCGACGGACTGAAGGTATATACCACTATCGACTCGAGAATGCAGGAGTATGCCGAGGAAGCAATACGTGAGCATATCGTCAAGTTCCTGCAACCGGCGTTCAGTCGCGAACTGCGAGGCAAGAAGACTGCACCGTTCTCTGGCAGTCTCACCGCCCAACAGGTGAAGAAAATCTTGACGAGATCAGTCAATCAGAGTGAGCGTTATCGCGTACTCAAGGAGCAAGGTGCATCCGACGAGGAGATTTCGCGCTCCTTCCGCACTCCTGTGCCGATGAGTATCTTCACTTATCACGGTGAGGTTGACACAACGATGACTCCGCTCGACTCCATCAAATATTATAAATCGTTCCTGCGTTGCGGATTCATGAGCATGTGTCCGCAGAACGGTCATGTCAAGGCATACGTGGGAGGTATGAACTTCATCCACTTCAACTATGACATGTGTATGGACGGACGTCGTCAGGTGGGTTCTACCATCAAGCCCTTCCTCTATTCGCTTGCTATGGAGAATGGTTTCTCGCCTTGCGACGTGGCTCCCAATGTGCAGCAGACATATTATGTGGCAGGCCAACCATGGACACCGCGTAATGCCAACCGCCGTCGCTATGGAGAGATGGTGACACTGAAATGGGGATTGGCACAGTCGAACAACTGGATTTCGGCTTATCTCATGAGTAAGCTCTCGCCGCAGCAGTTTGTGGATTTGCTCGAGAACTACGGTATAAAGAATCCCGACATCCATCCCTCGATGGCTCTGTGCCTTGGTCCGTGTGAGATTTCCGTGGGCGAGATGGTGAGTGCCTATACCACCTTCGTCAACCATGGCATTCGCAGTGCGCCTCTGTTCGTCACAAAGATTGAGGACAACGAGGGCAACGTGATAGCTCAGTTCCAACCGCGAATGAATGAGGTGATCAGTCAGGAGAGTGCCGACAAGATGCTCTACATGCTTCGTGGAGTGATTGACGGCGGTACTGGTGGACGTATTCGCTATAAGTACAACCTCAAGGGCGAGATTGGTGGCAAGACCGGTACAACCAACAACAATAGTGATGCCTGGTTTATGGGACTCACTCCCACGCTCGTCAGTGGAGTGTGGGTAGGCGGTGATGACCGCGACATCCACTTCGACTCTATGCAGATGGGACAGGGTGCCACCATGGCTCTGCCTATATGGGCATATTACATGCAGAAACTGTATGCCGACCGCCGTTTGGAATACAACGACAATCAGATATTCGACATGCCTCACGACTTCAATCCATGTCTCACTACTGATGACGACATGACGGAGGTGAATGACATTGAGGATGTTTATGAGTAATTAGGAATTAGGAATGAGGAATTAGGAATTAGGGATGAGGAATTAGGAATTAGGAATGAGTAATTATATAGAGATAAAAGGGGCGAGGGTGAACAATCTGAAGAATGTTGACCTGAAGATACCCCGCAACAAATTAGTGGTTATCACCGGAGTGAGTGGTTCGGGCAAGTCGTCGCTTGCCTTCGACACTCTCTATGCCGAAGGTCAGCGTCGCTATGTCGAGAGTCTCTCGTCATACGCCCGCCAGTTTCTCGGACGAATGAACAAGCCCGAATGTGACTATATCAAGGGTATTCCGCCCGCAATAGCCATCGAGCAGAGAGTCATCAGCCGCAATCCCCGCTCAACCGTGGGCACCACTACCGAAATCTACGAATACCTTCGCCTGCTCTTCGCTCGCGTGGGGCACACCTTCTCGCCCATCAGTGGCAATGAGGTGAAGAAACATACGGTGGAGGATGTCTTGGCGTGTGTGAAGACATATTCCGAGGGCACAAAGTTTGTTATCTTAGCTCCATTGGTGCCTGTTGAAGGGCGCACTGAGGCGGAACAACTCAAGATGTCGTTGCTTCAGGGTTACGCGCGTATATATTATAAAGGTGATTTTCAGAGAATCGACGATGTGCTGGAGACGGGTGAGGAAATCACTGGCGAAGTGTATATAGTGGTTGACCGACTGTCGGTTGACCTTTCGACGGATGGCATCTCGAGAATGATGGATTCTGCCGAAACTGCCTTCTACGAGGGTAGGGGAGATTGTCGCCTGATGTTCATGCCGTCAATGATAAGCTATGATTTCTCCACACGTTTCGAGGCTGATGGAATCGAGTTTGAGGTTCCTAACGACAATATGTTCTCATTCAACTCTCCCGTTGGAGCCTGTCCCGAATGTCAGGGTTACGGCAAGGTGATAGGTATCGACCCGTCGCGAGTCATTCCCGATTCGGGCAAGAGCGTGTATGACGGTTGCGTGGCTTGTTGGAACGGAGCTAAGTTGGGTGAGTGGCGCGATGTGTTCTGTCGCTATGCCGCTAAGGACAATTTCCCCATCTTCGAACCCTATTACAAACTGTCGGAGGAGCATCGCTCATGGTTGTGGCACGGACTGCCCTCTGCCACCGACTCCGACCCCTATTCTAAGGTGTGCATCGACGAGTTCTTCGAGATGGTACGCCAAAACCAATATAAGATTCAATATCGCGTGATGATGGCACGCTATCGTGGCAAGACCGACTGTCCGACATGCCACGGCACCCGACTCAAGAAGGAGGCAAACTACGTTAAGATTGCCGGACGCAGTATCACCGACCTTGTGCAGATGCCGATTGTAACTCTGAAGGAGTGGTTTGCCAACCTGCAACTGCCCGAACATGACGCTGCAATAGCCAAACGCCTGCTCACTGAAATCAACAACCGACTGCAGTTTATACTTGATGTCGGACTTGGTTATCTCACTCTCAACCGCCTGTCCAACACACTGTCGGGAGGCGAGAGCCAGCGCATCAATCTCACCACCTCGCTTGGCAGCAGTCTTGTGGGGTCGCTATATATTCTCGACGAACCGAGTATCGGTCTGCATAGTCGCGACACCGAGCGACTTATCAATGTGCTCAAACAACTGCGCGACATTGGCAACACTGTGATTGTCGTTGAGCACGACGAGGAAATCATGCGTGCTGCCGACTATATCATCGATGTCGGTCCGGATGCCGGTCGTCTGGGAGGCGAGATAGTATGGCAGGGAGAAACCTCATCCCTAATTCCTAATTCCTCATCCCTAATTCCTAATTCCTCATTATCCTCAAGTCACACCCTCAAGTATCTCACTGGCGAGGATGCCATTCCTCTTCCCAAGAGTCGCCGTCCGTGGAATATGAAGGTGGAGATAAAGGGGGCGCGAATGAACAACCTCAAGGGCATTGATGTGGCCTTCCCGCTCAATGTGATGACTGTAGTTACGGGTGTGAGCGGTTCTGGAAAGTCGAGTCTTGTTAAGGGCATTCTCTATCCCGCCCTCAAGCGTCATATCGGTGAGGTGTGTGATGCACCAGGCGAATATGGTTCGATAGGTGGCGACATTAAGGCGATACAGCACGTGGAGTTTGTCGATCAGAATCCAATAGGCAAAAGCACACGCTCTAATCCTGCCACCTATGTCAAGGCCTACGATGCCATCCGCGAACTCTATGCCGACCAGCCCCTCTCTCATCAGATGGGGTTCACTGCCCAGTATTTCTCGTTTAATGCCGAGGGTGGTCGTTGTGAGGAATGTAAGGGAGCCGGAGTCATCACCGTAGAGATGCAGTTTATGGCCGACCTCGTACTTGAGTGTGAGCATTGCCATGGCAAGCGATTCAAGAGCGACATACTTGAGGTAAGGTTCCATGGCAAGAATATCTCAGACGTCCTCGACATGACTATCGATGAGGCTATCGAGTTTTTCACTCAGTGGGAGCAGATGGAAATCGTAAAGCGGCTCCAACCGCTGCATGATGTTGGTCTTGGATATATCAAACTGGGTCAGAATTCCTCCACTCTCTCGGGTGGAGAAAACCAGCGCGTGAAGCTCGCCTATTTCATTGGTCAGGAGAAAATAGTGCCCACGATGTTCATCTTCGACGAGCCAACCACAGGTCTTCATTTCCACGACATAAAGAAACTCCTTGAGTCGTTCAACGCCCTTATCTCGCGTGGTCACACCATAGTCATCATCGAGCATAATCTTGAGGTGATCAAGTGTGCCGACCATGTCATCGACATGGGTCCCGACGGAGGCGACCGTGGCGGAAATGTTGTTGCAGTGGGTACTCCCGAGATGGTCAGCGGCTGCAATGAGGGATTCACGGCAAAGTATCTTAGAGAGAAATTATATTAAACTAATTAAGGCCTTGGTAGAGGCTTGGTGCATACCAGAAGAACTCCATATAAAGAATGAAAGAAAAAATATTTCGTTATGGTACGTTCTTAGTGTGTCTATTAGGAATGTTGAGTGCGTTCGGTCCGTTTGTCACCGACATGTATCTGCCTGCACTGCCGCAGTTGCAGGCTTATTTCTCCACCGATGCATCAATGGTGCAGCTCAGTCTCTCCACCAGTATGTTCGGGTTGGCAGTGGGTCAGATATTCTTCGGCCCTCTCAGCGACAAGTATGGTCGCCGACCTATCATCATCATCTCGCTCCTTGTGTTCATCGTGAGCACTGTCCTGTGCATCTATTCCTCAGGCATCGAGATGTTCGTCTTTCTCCGCCTGCTTCAGGGAATGGGCGGAGCAGGCGGCATAGTGCTGAGCCGCAGTATTGCCACCGACCGCTATTGGGGTGAGAAGCTTGCCAAGATGATGGCTGTCATTGGTGCCATCAATGGCATTGCCCCCGTCACGGCTCCTGTCATAGGTGGTATGATGACCGATAGTCTTGGATGGAGAGGCATATTCACCTTATTACTTATTATAGGTATATTGCTGTTGATAGGCAGTTTCATCATGCGCGAGTCACTCGCTCCCGAGAAGCGTTCGCCCGACGGCATAGTGCGCACCTTTGCCACATTCGGCAAGATAGTGCGCAACCGCCGTTTCGTCTGTCTCCTGCTTCAGTATGGTTTTGCGGGAGGCGTGTTCTTTGCCTACATAGCCTCGTCGCCGTTCATCATCCAGCAGCACTACGGATTCTCGCCCTTTGCATTCAGTCTTATCTTCGGACTCAATGCCTTGGTGTTCGGTATTGCCGCCGCCTGTTCCATCAGGTTCAAGACCCCGGAGCAGTGCACTCATGTGGCGAGCATCGGACTTTTCTCCGCAAGTGTGCTGATGCTTGTATTGATGCCTCTTGGAGCCTCTTTCGTGATTTACGAACTGCTGATGGTTGTCCTGTTGGCATGTAAGGGACTATGCTTCACGAGCACTGTTGCCATGGCTATGAACGAGGAGCACAACAATGCCGGAGCAGCCTCGGCTCTCGTGGGAGCCATCATCTTCCTTTTCGGCGGCATTGTGTCGCCGTTGGTAGGTATGGGCGACATCATCCTCTCCATGGGCTTCCTCTTTGTGGCGTGCGCCTCCTTCTCCCTGTTCTTCGACATTCAGAGCAGGAAATAATAGTATTAATTATGACATAGAGTGGCCAACCATGTGAACAGTTCTCCAAGAGCATAGTCGCCGGCATGGGGGCGATTCCATGGTAACTTGAAGTCCACGTCGATACCATTGTTCTGTAGTTTTAGGGCGAGGCATACGGGTATAGGGAATGAGGTGTCGCGGTCGCGCGCTCCGTGACGTATGTACCAGTGAGGGGCTTTAGTGGCCTTCGTGTCAGAGATGAAGTTCATCGGATTCATCATATACACCCTTTGCTTCATTTCTTCGTCAATATGGACATCGGGATTGCCTGTTGACTTGCGAAGCGAGAAGTCGGTGAAGATGGCTGTATTTCCGCCTTCATTCCCAAATTCCTCATTCTCTCCACTTGGTCTTCCGCCAGCCACTCCCTCACTGTCGAATGCGGCGGGAGTTTTGAGTCGTATTGTCGTCACCACATAGTTGATTTGCCTCCTGGGCACTCATGATAATAAGGCTCTTGATATAATCGCGACAGTTGTCTGCTGTCAGTTGCTCGCCGTCAGGTTTATGCAGGTTAAGACCGTCCAAATAAGTGGGATAGGCCTTTGCCAGTTCTTCTGAAGCGGCCACCTGCTGCCCGTTGAGCGGTCGGGTGATGTTGTTGGTGCAACCATAAAGCCATTCGTATGCCATGTCTGCATGGTCGAGGTCGGTGATGGGACAATAGCATACGGCGGCAAAGATGTCGTCGCGCTCGTCGCATGCTCCCATAGCTTTCAGTTGGGCCTCGTAGATGGGATGGTTGCCAGTGGCTCCAAGTAGCGACGACATCGCACCGCCCGCACTTGTTCCGTCGGATATGATGTGCTCGGCATCCCCCGGCATCTCGCTGTCAAAGTGCAGCAGATAGCGCACGGCAGCCTTCAGGTCGAGCAATCCCATAGGGGCGCGCCCGTTGAAGACACGTTTCCCGTTTTCTCCGGTTACGTACGAGTTGCGTCCTCTTGCCCCGGGTATTGCCACCACATATCCCTCGGCAAGTGCCCTGCCCGAGGCATCGCCCACGTCAATGCCTTGCGCCTTGGCAGCCATATATCCACCCACGTAATTGCGCATGAATATAGGCGTGCGTCCGTCGGCTCCCTCAGGCACGAACACGTTCATTCTCTGGTAAGTCGAGTCCTCGACATTAGCCACATAAATAAGATCTGTGTAAGCAGTATAGTTCACTACCAGCCCATTGGGCATAGTGACAGACCCCGCCACGCCTTTCGAAGCGTCAAACGTCACCTTGGACGCCGGCTTCTCCGCTTGCACCGCATATACACAAGCTACGGCAGCAAACAGTGTTGCGAAACGTTTCTTCATCTTGTTATTGTTTGAAAAACGTTGCAAATATACAACAAAAATCCCATTCCTCCAAATCTTACTAAGATTATCTGCAAAAATAATCAGATTGTCTCCACCTGTTCCGCAACTTCCGCAACTTCCGCAAGGCTGGTGGTGGAATGATGTGCATAGTGAAAGGCTATAGTGATGGAATGATGTGCATAGTGAAAGGCTATAGTGATGGAATGCGAAAGGCAAGGGACGTTGTGTATGTATGGCTTGGCTTCTTGTATGTTGCCAGTCAGCAAATGCTCTTCTGCTAACTGGCAAAAGATAGTTCACTAACTGCCCAAATATATTTTGCCAACTATGGATTACATTATTTGGAATTTCATCCCTACCGACAAGCCAAGTATGTCCCACACACTCACCTTGCGCTCCATCACGGCAAGACGGAGGTAGAGGTCGCAGGTGCTCACCTCATAGAAGGCGGAAACGCTCTTCACAAACTTGCGCTTGTTCTTGGGAATATTCAATGTGATGCGCTGACCGAGGAATGCGTTTATCCTGACCTCGGTGTTGAGTGGTTCGTAGTACTTGTCGGGATAGCGGCTCGGCTGGTTGTCCCAGAACTCCGAACCGAAGACAGTGTTTAAGTATATGCCGCACGAGAGTGGCTCAAGCATCCATCCCTTGCCGAAGGAGAAGCTCCACGGCAGGAAGGTCTGCTTGAGAGTCATGGTGAGTTTGCCTCGGTCGCTGTCAGCCTCGGGCAGATAGCCGAAGAGCAGGTGGGTCTCCCATTGGTCGTGCTTGCCGTAGTCCCATCCCATGCCCACAGACATGAATCCCATGTTGCCCGCATATTGCATTATGATTTGCGTGGGTATTAGTGCCGCCCAATGCTCCCTGTGACGATGGATGCGGCGGTCGTATTTTGACATTGACACTTTTGTGCTGTCATTCTTCTCCGTTGCCATTGCCGATATGGGCATAATTGCCAGCAGAAGGCTAATAACTAATGACTTCATATTGGAATCCCTCATTGTTTATGTTGAAAATCATGTATTGGCGGTCGCTCACGCACGTCACACCATAATATATTATACCGTCGCCGAAGACGTCAATTTGGTCTAATCCGTGGTCGTGTCCGTACATACAGAACATCAGCCCTGGCAATAGGGTGAGGTAGTATTCGAATGGTTTTGCCACATTGTTGTTAAACTGGTCGCTATAGGGGCGTGCGTGCATGCACACTATCGTGCGGTCGAACAAGGCTGAATCCACCGTGACGGCATCCTCCAAGAACTGGAAGTTGGGAATGTCCGCCATGTGGTCATATTCGGTGGCATTGGTGTTGATGCAGAGGAATTTTGTCCTGCCGGCAATAAAATAGAAGTCCGTCTTGCCGAACATCTTGCCGTATATATCATCGCCCGTACCGAGGAAGTCGTGGTTGCCGATGAGGGCAACGTATGGTTTCTGTAGTCTTGACAGATAGTCTCTTGCCCATTCATATTCCTTTATTGTCCCCGTGTCGGTAAGGTCGCCGAGATGCACTACAAAGTCCACACTGTCTCTCTTGTTGATGTCGGCTATCATGTCGCAGAGGTCGGTGTAGGAGTGGTGCGAGTCGCTGATGAACGCCACGCACAATGAGTCACGATTGCGACATGCCGTCTCAATCCTCTCTATGTTTCTCGCGTTGATGTCCCTGTCGCCGTTTATCCTTACGTCATAAGGGTGGTATCTGAATACAGAGTCGCATGCCGCAAGACACACACACATTATCATTATTGTTAGGTATTTTTTCATCGCATTTTGTATTATCTTTTGCAAAATTACTACAATTCCATGAATATTCAGCATAAGTGGTTCTAAAAAAATGCGAAAAAAATACATTTAGGACAGAAATCTATTCCTTTGGGATAATGTGGTACATACCACCACCACCACCAGCCTTGCGGAAGTTGCGGAAGTTGCGGAACAGGTGGAAACCGTAGAGGATGCAATTGACAATCTTTTCAGTTGAGGTCACCTTGCTGACGTTAAAAAAAGATAAGGAATGCAAGTTTTCCAATGCTAATCTTGCATTCCTTATCTTTTATTTGTATTTTTGCACCGCCATTCCCTCATAAAAATGTGGTAATACATCAATTATTCCCTCATAAAAG
>JBJEAY010000230.1:0-2669 GCA_051869575.1 Prevotella sp.
TAAAATGTAGTTTTTCCATACTTCAACAACTGTTTAAGTACATTTCCGGCCTGCTCTGCAAATAAAGGTGGAATAGCGTTTCCAACCTGAGAACATCTTGGCACTTCTTTTTTCCGCATCTGTCCACCAGTAGTATATTTCTTTTGAAATTCATACCAATCTGGAAAAGATTGAATACGAGCACATTCGCGAACTGTCATAATCCTTGGTTCTGCATAGTGTAGATAATCATCTGGTTGGCCAGTGATAGTAGGTGAAACAGTATTAGGATCTAAAACTGTAATACCACGTTGTTTGATTCCCCATCCTTCACGAGCTTTACCATCAATTCGCTTGCCTCGCTCTGGATATTCTGCCAATAGACGTTTATAGCAATTCTGTTTGTCAGATGTGTGATGCGCAAAACTATGACTATTAGGAATCTCATGCGCCTTTGGATAATCCCCACGCATTAGTTTTTCATATGCAGACAATCTGCTTTTACCGTATTTACCTGAGTTAAATCCTTTGCGGTCAGGTGTGGGCAATTCTCCATTACTACGGAGCAAATCGGATATAGCCTCTTGCAAGGTGACAGTAGTACTAAGTCCCCGTTCTGCTAAAAATGCATCACTATTCTCTTTAAGTAATTGCTCGAATTTATCAGGTGAGCATAAACCATCTTTAACACCAACGAGTATGAAACGCTTACGTCGTTGGGGTACGCCATACTCTGAGAAATCAATCACATGAGGTTTGACTGCATATCCTAATCCCTCAAGTGCATTAATAACTATCTGCGAATAAGGTTCCACGCCTTCCTTCTTCCTTTTGTTAAATGCATAAGTAAAACCTTTAACATTTTCAAAGAGAATCATCTTGGGCATAACCAACTTGATGAATTTTATATAAGAAAACACCAATTGGTTGCGAACGTCATCCTTCACTCGTTTGCCTGCCATTGAAAAGCCCTGACATGGAGGTCCTCCAGCTACCAGATCCACCTTGCCTTGCAAATCCATAAGTTGCTCTGAATAGTTTATCAAGACCTCATTGATATCGTGGTTGGTTTTAGGCAACCATTCCGGCCAATCGAAGTGTTTCTTGTTGTCTATCAAATTGTATTTCAGCGTCTCAAAAGCAAAGGGATTCTTCTCGATAGCAAATAAGCCATGCCACCCAGCTTGATACAAACCGAGTGACAAGCCTCCTGCTCCAGCAAAGAGATCGATCACTGTATATTCTTTCTTTGTCATTAATCTTATCTTCTTCTAAAAGCTGATTTGAAAACCCACATCTTTTCTAATGTCTTCTGACTTCAAATTGAGACAGTTCTATTCGGTGATAAGTTCTCTTTTCTCACATCCTATCAAATCGGCAATTTTTGCCAATGTCTGCAAGTCGGGCTGGTGCATATTGGTGCACCACTTGCTGACCGTTACGGCAGAGACTCCAAGCTGTTCTGCCAGCCACTTGCTAGTTTTCTGATTCTCCACAAGAACCACTTTAATTCGGTTAAGAGGCCTTTTATTCATCTTTATTAAATTAAGATCAAGTGCAAATATAATAAATGTCAATGTATTCGCCAAATTTCATCTACGAAAAACATATTGAGAGGACAAAAATTGAACGTTTTCACATCAAATCAGCCCCTTCTCATTGACTTTCCCTACTTTTGTCAGTAGCAAGAGAAGTAGCCATATCTATAGAACACCCTCAACCATTCGTCAGATGTGATGCCGATGTCTCCACAACTGCCCTCTCCATGGAGGTCTTTGGTCTGCACATTCACACTGGTCATCTCGGCTGCAAAGTCTTTTGCCTTGATGCTGATGGTGGGCAGGAAGTCGGCTAAGGGACGCTTATCGGGTATGCCCATTTTGCGCTTCAATGTGGCAGTACTCAGACGGAACAGGGCTTGGTCGCCTTTTGAACGGATGACGGCAAAACTCTTGTCGTTGATATCTCGCTCATAAAGAACGCCCGAAAGGATGTGCTCCGTCTCCTGCAACTTGGTGCGGGCCTTGACACGTTCCCATTCCAGCAGACGTTGCTCCACCAACTCGGCACGCCGTGTCTGAACAGCAAAGTAGGTCTGCGCAAAGGCTATCTGTGGCTTGCGAGGGTCGCCATTCTGCGCTACAAGATAGCAGGCGTAGCGCGTGAGCATGATGTCATCTATCTGTCGCTCAGCACCTGATCCTACCTCGACCATTTTGCTGACGTCAGCAAAATGGTCTGTTAAACTTTGGCCTGCATTTTTGCAGGCTTCCTTGGCTTTATCAATGACATTCACGAAGTTGCGCCATTGAGTGTACCCCATCAACTCGCACAGTTCCCTTGCGCTCCAGCATTCCACGTCACCAGAAACACATGCCACCTGCTCAAACTGTTGAAAGAACTGTCCTATTTCTTCTTGCTTCATAAGTAGGCGGTTACCCGGGTTACCTCAGTTACCCCGGTTACCTCTCATTTTATAGCTCTTGCCATCAGAATAACGCAACTTCAACCGGTTACCATTTACAACGGTTTCATCTTTCCTTTTTTCAATCTGTATTACAGCACCTTCCAATAATTCTGAGCATGCTCAATGTCCGGTTGGTCGATCCCTCCATCTGCAGAATGGAGGAACCCTACAAATCAAATGAATCCTGAGTGATAACCCGTTCCATCAAATAATCGCCCCGTTA
>JBJEAY010000231.1:0-2667 GCA_051869575.1 Prevotella sp.
CGGTTTGGAATCTTAGGCCACAATACGTTTTACCATATACAAGATCTTTTACCCAATTTTCAACCATATCCTTTGTAATGGCATTAAAAGCTCCCTTCATAGTTTCATACATATTCCATATCTTGTTAGTTGCATCATTAACGGCATTCGGATATCGTTCTGAATACCATGCAATCCATTCATCAATAGTTCTGCCATCAAACTGTTTTACAAGTTCAGACATCTGACCAACTACTTTGGGACGAGTGCCTCCTGCGTTACTATTAACAAGGTTAATCACTTGAGTTACATATTTGGGGAATTCATATTGAGGCGCATTAGACAATTCTGCAATCTCGTCATTGGTAATCTTAAATTTCTTCATATTGATATCATAAATAATTGTTATTTAAATAATTATGTAATTGGAACTTTCAATCCATTTGCAATCTTGTGAATGCTAACAAGAGATGGTGTTCGTTCAAGTCGCTCCACCATACCAATATATGTACGATGAAGATCTGAACGTTCTGCAAGTTTTTCTTGTGAGAGACCTTGCTCTTCTCTTAACAATCTCACTCTGTGAGCGAAATGCTTCAAATACTCGATATTTTCCATTTTTTTTGTTGTATATATTTTAATATAAGCAGTTGTCAACATACAATAGTATGAGTTAGAGGGTTTGTGCTATATTTTGATGTTGTATTTTTATGATAATTAACAAAAAACAACTATTCACATAATTAATAGCGTCGTTAATGTTGGATGATTTGGAAATGTATTTAATTAGTTAAAATGTTAATTTGTTAATCCGCTGCCTCCGCCATAGCCTTTAGCAGGGGGGGTGGTCTTGAGAGTGGGGAGGTGAATGTCTGAGGAGGTATCGCGCGCGCACGTTCTTATAATACAATATACTTAATTAATTACACTATCTTAGAAAGTATAAATACTATAAAAATATCATGTAAGGTCTTACACGAGGCAAGACACTAAAGGTGGCGGTTATTGGATTGGACGATTAACATATTAACATTTTAACATCCACATCATCCCCCTTTGGACTCTCTCCCGGGGCTCGGGCAAAAGTGGTGGGACAGGAGGGGCGCAACGTGAGGGACAATTGATTGCCATATGGGGAAAAAGTTGTATCTTTGCACCGGATTTGAAAATCAAGTCTGCCTGCAATTTTCAGGACTCACAATCAGGGGGCGAAGCGAGGCTTAAGTAGCGACGGGCGCCAGTCGTAAGTTAAGACCAAGCCGAGCCTTAAGTTAAGACCAAAAAAAGGGCAGGGACATTATTAACCAAAATCTATTTTACCATGATTAATTTTTCTATTGCAATGCGAGGTGTGAACACCAACCTCTTCGAGATCAACCAGGCCAAGAAGCGCATCAACGAGGCTAAAGCTAAGGGTGAGACACCCAAGCAGGCCGACCTCGACCTTGTGGCTACCGAGGTGCAGAAGGCATTTGCCGTGGCACAGTATTCGGAGGTGATGAACATCGAGAAGTTTGCCAAGCACATCTCCACCCATGGTTGCGTCTATTCGCGTGCCGACATCAGTGCCATTCTTTATATGGCTGTGGATTGCATGCGTGAGCAGTTGCTTGAGGGCAAGAAAATCCGACTTGGCGACCTTGGAGATTTCTCGGTGATGATCAGTTCTACCGGTGCCGAGTCGGCCGACAAGTTCACGGCACAGAACATCACGGGGGTGACCGTTGTTTGGGATCCCGGCAAGGAGTTTAAGACTCTCACCAAAGATGCCGAGTTCAATTTTGTGGCAAGTCGTTCGGTTCAGGCTGCCGTACTCAAGGCCATCAAGGCCAATCAGGGTGTTGTTGACATCACCTCGCCCGACAACACTCCCGACGGAGGTGGCGATTCGACGGGTGAGACTCCCGACGAGGGAGGTGGCTCTGGCTCTGACTCCGGCGGCGGCTCAGGCTCTGACACCGACGGCGAGGACTACTACGAGTAGGTCGATAGCCCCTCAATGGGGCTATCGAAATTAAAAAATTAAAGAATTAAAGTCGCTTCGCGAAATTAAAGAATTAAAAAATTAAAAAATTAAAGTTATGACACAGGAGAACAAGACGAGGCTTATTAAGTTTCTGTGGAATCTTGCCTCAGCAATATTGGCAGCGGTCGGAACCGCACTTGGAGTATCGTGTGCCGTTATGGCATAGGTATGGCTGATAACAATGCCACTATATAAAAAAAGAGAGGAGGCTGGACAATTCGTCCGGCCTCCTCTCTTTTTTTTTGCTTATATCCGAATCAACATGTTAACATGTTAATATGTTAATCTGCTTATTTCATGCTCTTCACGGCAGTGCCGTCGCTATATTTTGTGATGACAAGACCCTTGGCGTTGCTGCCCACCTTCTGACCATTGGCGTTGTAGCGGCCGATGACGGTGCTGTTGCCTGTGGCGGTGATGCCCTTAACGGCAGTGTCGATGGTGACGTTGAAGGTGTAGGTCTTTACCTTCTTAAGATCAACAGTGTTAACGAAGACAGTAAGCTTCTTCTTGCTTTCCTTGTAATAGTAGGTGCAGATGTATATGTTTTCGTTTTCTGTATCCATGTCGTTGCCGGCGATAATGTCTTCCAAATTTTCAGGCAGTTTAGGTAGTGTTATGTCGTATTCTGTCTTGTCGGCACTAAATTCAGATACTTCGAC
>JBJEAY010000232.1:0-2664 GCA_051869575.1 Prevotella sp.
CAACTTATGTGTTTTTTGTCTATATTTGCATCGACTTTAAAAAACTATATGCGTATGCTCAACTGTAATTTATCACTCATTCAGGGATGCCTTGACGACTATATGTTGAAAATGGGCAAAGTGGAAATCAACGAAATCGAAGCCAACAACGAGTTGGCACGTAATGGACTGATGGAGGACGACCAAAGTCGTCCGGGAAGACCTTTGAGAGAATATCTG
This sequence comes from Prevotella sp., assembly GCA_051869575.1. GTDB lineage: Bacteria > Bacteroidota > Bacteroidia > Bacteroidales > Bacteroidaceae > Prevotella. The sequence continues at coordinate 220 of JBJEAY010000232.1, forward strand.
ATTTCTCTCAGAGACACCAACCTGCTGCCGCAGAATATCAAGCAGCTGCAGGGACTCTGGAGAATCAAGCACTCAAAGACCGTGATGAAAGTGCTACAGATTCTGCAGTTCTAATAGCCGTCGAACAAGGCGGTTTAAAGATTCCCTCTTCCACATTCACTCGCCCCAATGGGCGACGTAATGCGAAAGAGGGAATTTAGTATTGGATTTATTAATAACGATATATAGATGAGAGTTCTCATACTGAATACAAGTGAAAAAACTGGTGGAGCTGCCGTAGCTGCCAACAGACTTATGGATGCCCTTAATAATAACGGGGTGAAGGCTAAGATGCTCGTCAGAGACAAGGAGACTGACAACATATCCGTGGTGGGGTTGTCGCAGTCTCTTATTCAACAATGGCGTTTCCTGTGGGAGAGGTTGGTGATTTTCTTTAATCTGCATTTCTCAAGAAAACATCTATTCGAGATTGATATTGCCAACATCGGAACGGATATTACAAAAATGAGGGAGTTTAAGGAAGCGGATGTTATTCATATTCATTGGATAAATCAAGGATTCATATCGTTGAATGTGATACGCAAAATTCTTGATAGCGGTAAACCTGTAGTGTGGACTATGCACGACATTTGGCCTGCGACGGGAATATGTCATCTCGCCATGGATTGCCGCAAATATGCAAGTCGTTGTTCTAATTGCCGTCTCCTGCCAGGTGGAGGAGGGGACAATGACTTGTCATATAAGGTTTGGAGAAAGAAAAAGGGCATATATGACAAGTATGACATCTCGTTTGTGGCATGTAGCAAATGGCTGGCCTCCGAAGCCTCAAGAAGTGCCCTTCTCGCAGGTCACCCCGTTACGGCCATCCCCAATACGATAGATACCAGAACTTATTGTCCGGGGGACAGGACTATGGCAGCTAATGCCGTGCAACTTCCATCTGACAAGAAGGTGATTCTGTTTGTCTCGCAACGTGCCACTAATCCCAACAAGGGTATGGATTTTTTGGTTGAGGCATGTCATATATTGATAGAAAAACATCCTGATATGAAGGATAATACGGTTGTGGCTGTTTTGGGAGGACATTCTGAGGATGTAGTGGAAAAAATACCTTTTAAGGTCTTTCCATTGGGATATGTCAATGATACCCGACGTATAGTTGACGTCTATCGTTCGGTGGATGTATTTGTGCTTCCGTCGTTGTCAGAGAACCTGCCAAATACAATAATGGAAGCGATGGCTTGTGGAGTCCCGTCAGTAGGTTTTAGGGTGGGTGGAATTCCTGAAATGATCGACCATGTTAGAACGGGATATGTCGCAAAGTATCGTGACGCGGATGATTTGGCAGAGGGCATTTATTGGACTTTAAATGTGGCCGACAGGGAGAGTGTAAGGATGGATTGTCTGAAAAAGGTGGCAGCTTGCTATTCACAGCATAGTGTAGCCCTGAGATATATCGAGGTGTATAATCAGGCTTTGGCTTTAAAACATTATAAGATATGATTACTTTTTCTATTGTGACAATAACATATAATGCTGAAAATGTGTTGGGAAAGACTGTTGACAGTGTCTTTTCCCAAACATATCCTCATGTGGAACATGTCATTATCGACGGTGCTTCTACTGATGACACTCTACAGGTGGCGCAGGATTATATGCAGCGTTCGTATGCAGCTTCTAACGGGCATGAGATACGTATTGTGTCAGAACCCGATAACGGTTTGTACGATGCAATGAATAAAGGACTTCGTCAGGTGTCGGGGGATTATGTACTGTTTCTTAATGCAGGAGATTTTTTCCCAGATTCTGAGGTGTTGTCTAATATCGCACATAATGTGGGACTTGAAGGTGTTTCAAGGGAGAAACTGCCGGCTGTATTATATGGTAATACTGATATTGTGGATAATGACGGCAGGTTTCTTCGCCATAGACGACTACAGCCTCCCGCTAATTTGTCTTGGCGTTCTTTCCGTCATGGAATGTTGGTGTGTCATCAGGCGTTTTATGCCCGACTTGATATTGCGAAGACTGTTCCATACGATTGCCGCTATAGATTCTCTGCTGACGTTGACTGGTGTATCCGAATTATGAAAGAGGCCGAAATCCGACACTTGCCATTGTTGAACCTGCATTTGGTTGTGGCAAATTACACTGAGGAGGGGCAGTCAACCATTCATCATCGCGAGTCTTTGAATGAGCGATATCAGGTAATGTGCCATCATTATGGCATGATTCCAACGATTTTTATGCATTTATGGTTCGCACTAAGGAATATTATCAAATAACAACACGATAAGCTTATATAATTATATAATAAGGTGTAGGTCATTTTGGTGTCGTATTTATACGTCTTAATTCTAAAATACTGTTAAATTCTGGTACTTTTTCACCGAAACATTTGGTAGTTTGAAAAATAGTGCGTACCTTTGCACCCGCTTTTGAGAG
>JBJEAY010000233.1:0-2654 GCA_051869575.1 Prevotella sp.
GATTCGTGCCATGAGCGTATCAGTGTGTTGATATCTACAGTCTGTAATTTCAACTGCGTCTTTCCGTTCTCCACCTTTCTGAAGTCGAGAATCTGGTTGACAAGATCCAACAGTACGCCCGCATTTCGTCTCACGATGTGCAATAGTGGCAAAATGCCCATTCCATCGCTGTTTTGCAGTTTTCTTATAGCCTCCTCCACTGGTGCGGCAATGAGGTTGAGCGGCGTGCGGAAGTCATGCGATATGTTGGTGAAGAAGACGAGTTTGGCGTTTGTAGCCTCTTCCAGTTCCTTGGTCATGTGAAGCAACTGTTCGTTTTGCTCCATGAGTTTGTTCTGATGTTCATAGAGCTTCTTATTTGACTTTCGTCTGAGGTGATTCAAACGATAGAGGGCAACGCACAGGATACATATGATGGTTAGTACAGCCAATGAAACATAGAGCATCACCCGCTCCTTCTGACTCTCCTGTAGATAAAAGATGGCACGGTGGTGCATACGTTCCACTCGCTCCACCTCAGCAGTCAGTGCCCGTTCCATGCTAATGAGCAATGTAGCTTCTTGGGGAGTGCTCACTATGTTGCTCTGCAAAAAGGTCTGTCGGTCATATTTCTCTCCCCTCAAGATCTTCATAGCTGTTTGAATAATGGCATCACCTCCAGTGGGATATATAGCCGTGGCATCGAGTTCGCCCTTCTCAACGGCCTCTATACCAAGCCCTGGAGTTCCAAATCCGTCAGCCCCCACAAATATGTAATGATTGCCTGGATACAGTTTGTCAGCAGCTTTCTTTGCCATATCTGCCATAAAGTCACTGTGCAACACAATGGCGTCAACATCAGGATAAATGCGCAACAGAGAATCTGTCAGTGCGGCGGCAAGCGATTCATGCCACTGTCCGTTGACAGATGCAACCAGCTCAATGTTGTGGGCTTCACTTATTCCCTTCAAAAACCCTCTATGACGCTGCAATGCAGGCGAGGTCTTCATGTCGCCAGTTATCTCTATCACCTTGCCCCCGCCTTTGGTGAACAGGCGAGTGGCGACGTATGCAGCCATCAGACGCCCTACCTCCACATTGTCGCCGCCAACAAAAGCCGTGTATTTATCGCTGTCGATTACTCGGTCGAACAACAACACTGGTATGCCGGCATCGTATGCCTTGCCTATGATGTCTGAAAGTTTTTGGGTGTCATGTGGCGAAACAACAATAATATCCACCTTTTGGTCGATGAAATGCTGTATGTCTGCTATCTGCTTATCATCGTTGTCATCAGCACAACGCAATTCCATCGTCGCCCCTTCCTGCAACAACAGTTCCCTGAGCATCTCGTTGTTCTGCTTCTGTCGCCAGAATCCGCTGCTACATTGCGACACACCAATGCGATACTCATGCTTATCAACATCACTACATGACATAAACATAAGTGAGAACAGCATCATCACTGCCATAAAAATGTAATAGACCAATGTTTTCATTGTAGGTATTATTTTAATTTGGTGGCAAAGATACGAAAAAATATCAAATACTGGAAGAAAAAATGCTTTTTTTCTCATTTATACGGTTAAAAGACAAAAGATTAGGCGACTCTCATTATATGAAAGCCGCCATAATCTATATAGAATTGTCTTATCTCTCTGCAATTATTTTCATTTCTTCAAATCCTCGGGGATAACGGGCATGGCACCGTTTTGGGTGCAAACGAAGGCACTCACGTTGACACCTATGCGATGTGCCTCGGCGATGGGTTTGCCTGAGAGGATTGAGGCCACGAACGAACCAGTGAATGAGTCGCCAGCACCTACTGTGTCTGCCACCTCCACCTTCGGGGTCTCAAGATACGACATGGCACCCTTAGAGAAGACATAGCTGCCGTTGACACCACATGTGAGGACGAGCATGTCGAGGTCGTACTTGCCGAGTATGAGCCAGCACTTGTTCTCGAAGTCCATCCCCGGATATCCGAACAGTCTGCCGATGATTACAAGTTCCTCGTCGTTAATCTTGAGAACATTGCAACGCTTCAGCGACTCGCAGATAATCTCCTTTGTATAGAAATTCTGACGAAGGTTGATGTCGAAGATGCGGAGACAATCCTTAGGCGTGGCATCCAAGAACTTATAGATAGTGCTGCGCGAAGCCTCGTTGCGCTGTGCAAGCGAACCAAAGCATACGGCGCGGCAGTTGCGTGCCATCTCCTCAAGACGTGGAGTGAAGGGAATGTTATCCCATGCCACACCCTCTTTGATGTCGTAAGTGGGGATGCCCGAATCGTCGAGTCTCACCTGTACTGTTCCTGTTGGGAAACTCACTTTCGGCATCTCATATTTCAGTCCCTTGGTGTCGAACTCGGCAAGAGTCTCCTTGCCCAATTCATCGTCACCCACAGCACTCACTGCATATGCGTCATAACCAAACTGTGATACATGATAGGCGAAGTTGGCAGGTGCTCCACCAATCTTCTTGCCTTCGGGGAGGCAATCCCACAGAGCCTCACCCAATCCTACGATTATTCTGTTGTCCATAATATTATGTTATTTAATTGTTTTATTTTTTGGGGGAGTTATTTGGAAGTTATGAGGGGGAGTTATGAGAGGAAGTTATGAGGGGGAGTTATAATGAGCCAAATGTCTCTACGCAGAGAGTAATGGCCT
>JBJEAY010000234.1:0-2652 GCA_051869575.1 Prevotella sp.
GATTGTCACCTTGCCATATACCCCGTTAAGTAGCTTCTCACGCTCCTTTGTCATCGCATCATCCTTCTTTTGATGCTCGAAGATGGCATCCAACTGCTCGTGGCTCACCACAAGATACATCTCACTGTCGATTTTTTGATTAATGATGAATGATGAAGGATTATTGATGAATGATAAATTATTATCTTTAATCCTTAATCTTTCATCTTTCATCTTCATCCTGCCCTCAAAGGCTGATTGCCAGTCCCAAATCTGCGAGGGTAGTCCGAAGACGCGGTAGAGGCCTACATTGTCAATAATCATGCAGTTCTTCTTCCCTTTGCTCGGTCTTAGTCCTCGACCCACCATCTGGAGGTATTTCGCCAATGAGAGGGTAGGACGTGCCAACTGGATGAACTCCACGTCGGGGCAGTCGAAGCCTTCGGAGAAAATATCGACGTTGACCAGTACTTGCAGTTCGCCCGAACGGAACGAGGAAATTAGAACATCTCTTTCCTTAACAGGAGTATGGCTGTCTATCGCCACTGCACTTACACCCTGGCTTTGGTAATATTCCGCTATGCTACGGGCATGGTCGATATTGATGGCATACACAAATCCTTTTCTGTTATGGGCATATTCTATCACACATTTGCAAAGCCGTTCGATGGAGGGACGCTTGTTAAGCACGGCATCCATCTCCTTCACCTGATAGTCGCCATCAGCACCTCGTTGCTTCAGAGAACCAATGAGTTGCTGAGTATGGCTGTCAGCCTTGATACTCACAAAGTCGTATGTAGATAACCACTTTTCCTTAATAAACCTCGGAATGTCCCATGACTGCACCAATATGTCAAAGAGGTCGGTGAAGCCCTTGCCATTCAATCGGCAGGGGGTGGCAGTGAGTCCCAAGAACTTGGCATCTGGCCAAGTGTCCCACATCATCTTGTAGGTCTTTGCGAGGGCGTGGTGGGCTTCGTCGATGACTACCAAGGAGAAAGCACAGCCCCACTGCCCCCCGGTGTGGGGTGTTGCAACGCCATTGGAGGTTAGGCGGCGGGATATGGTCTGAATGGACTCAACGATGATGTTTTGATTATTGATGAAAGATGAATGATTGTTGGCGTTCAATCCCATTCGTGTGATGGTCGCCTTAATTTGTTCAATCAGTTCCCTGCGGTGCGCAACAATAAGAATTCGTCCTGAACGCCCTTTAATCCTTTCATTTTTTAATATTTCAATTACGAGCGAAGCGAGTACTATGGTCTTACCAGTTCCTGTAGGCATTTGCACCATCACACTGCGATGATGCTCAAATGCCTTGCGCACATGCGTACATATATCTATTTGATAATCTCTCAGCATATTCAATCAACAATCAATAATCATTCATCAATCATCAGTCTCTTAATCATTTTCCCCTCCCCGTATATAGTCAGTTCTGCCGTCCCGTCCTCATTGATATTCACATCCTTGTACTTCGGTTCCACAATCATCTTGCCATGAATATCCATCACGCCCCACTGCATTGCATACTTCTCGAATGCGAAGTAGGAGCCGACCGGTTTCTTCACCCTGCGGAATTGGGCAGGAATTATTATCTTGTCACCACATTTCAGTCCCCATAGCTTCAAGTGCTCGTATGGCTCAATCATGCCAATGACAGCATCACGTTCCTCTGTTTTTCTCCTTTTCGCCTTCTGCTCCTCGATGTCGCTCCATTGCTTCAATCTGACCTCGTAATCCTCCAAAGCCTTATAGTTCATCTGTCCGCAGAACACCTTCTCGCCTTTCTTGGCAAGTATGAGGTGATATACGCCCTCCATGTCCTTCACCAATAATGTATCGTCGTAATATCGCCCTACCAATGAATACAACCCGTCGTCACCTTTAAGATAACAGTACGTCCTTTTTGCATTATCCACCGCATCTCCCTCTACACGTCTGCTATCATACAGCAACATGCACATCCCGACACTCGACACGCACTTCATGTCGTTCACCCTCACAATATTTTTCTCCCTGGTGTCAATGGCGTTGCCGAATATTACAAACTCCAGCCATCCATACCTCTGCACCTGCGGTCTTTTCCCGTTCGCCTTCCTTATCTTGTACAGTTTTAAGGTTTTCATGTCCAGATAACAGGTGCCTTTGTTGGGATCGCTCCATCGGGCAAACCCGTCATGTGTCATCACCAATGTCTCGTTCCATGGCACAATCTCCTCTCCCTGTCCGTCCACTATCCGGCGTTCCGTCACCTTCACGTCCATACCACTCAACGTTCTCTTGACCCTCGTCCTCGACTCGTAATTGAAGGTCTGATTATTGATTGCTGATTGCTGATTATTGATTGCCCCGTCATCCTTCGCAGAGGCACTGTTGTCTTTAATATCCTTAGCTTCAATAAACTCCTGGTGCTCCCTACCTTCCATCGACCAATACGTTACTTCCAAATCCTTTCCGGGCTTGTTGACAATCATGAAAGTCGATTTAATTTCTTCCGCTATGAACATCGTCAAGTCCTCACTCTTCTTCTTGATTGTATAGCAATGGCAGGCACTGTCCTTCCATAGCGACAGATGATTCCCTATGACAGACAACCTTTCGTCCGCGCGCACCGCATGGTTCATGTATGCATACCCATGTAGGTAAGGTATGTTTCTCACATATACC
>JBJEAY010000235.1:0-2644 GCA_051869575.1 Prevotella sp.
AGGATTGGTTTACGCTTGTTCGTAATGAACTGGAAATCAGACGCCCAATACTGTATTCTGGTCTGGATAAGGACAATGGTGGTCATGAATTCTTGTTCACTGGCCTCAACACCGACGGAATGGTGTATGTGAACTGGGGTTGGAGCGGATATGCCAACGGCTGGTATGCCATAGACAATTTGTATATAGAATCACAAAATGTGGATTTTGCCTATGGTCAAGAAATGGTATTGGGATTGAATCCTCAGAAGACTCCTGCTGAGGGAGTCGAAAACACGTCTCTAATGGGATTTTCATATGATTTTCCTTTCTCTTTGTCCACCAATGAGAACAACGAGATACTGTTGAATGACTTTGTGATAGCTAATTTTTCATGGAGGCTATTCCAAGGTACATATAAGATGGTTATTGAAACCGAGGAAGAGAAGCCTGACGAATATGTTATTCCTATCTTTGAAGATGGTGAATATGCGTATCTTACTTCTTATTATGGACATGCTTTCTCAAAAATACCGAGCCTCAATCAGATGTTTTCTGAAGAAGGAAAACAATTTCAATTCCCCGTGGGAAATTACAGGGCATATTTCTTGTCAAAGTCCATTGAAGAGAGTGATTGGCAGTTGGTCAGAAAGCCTGGCGGCAATTACTACTGCTATTTCTCGGTGGCTGCCGACGGCACGGTGAAGGTGGATAACGAGAATAGTCTGACGGCTATTCATTCAGTCACAGCTCCCACATCCTCTGCTCCCTCAGCCATCTACTCGCTTGACGGTCGCAAGGTGTCGTCCTCCTCTTCTTCCAACGTAGTCATCATGAAGCAAGGCAACGAGGTGCGCAAGGTTCTTACAAGATAATATAAAGCTTATCCCGATAAGCGATTTTTAACTAAAAACCGCTTATCGGGATAAGCTTTTTGCAGATTAAGCCCGCTATACAATCGCTTCTATTATTTTCTTTTCACCAATGATTATCTCATTAATGCCAGGCTTCTTATTCTTGTTGAAACAGAAGCTCACCATATATCCTGTGCTCAAATGAGAATAATCAAGATAGTCGCCCAGTTGCTTTTCGCCTCGTTCATTATAGGCATTGCCACGCCATATTTTCAGTTCCACGACATACTGATTTCCAAGATAGTCGATTATTACATCTGTACGTGTCATATCTCGCGTCTGCGCCTCGCAATAGTAGTTGCCAACTCCATTAATTATCGGGCGTAGATAAGTGAGAAAAATCATCCTGCCATTACGTTCAAGGAACTCACCGTCATTTTCGGGATGATATATCTCATTGAAATGCCGGCAGAAACGCTCAAGCAATAAACGCATATCGATATATCCATCATGAACGAAAGCGCTTTTGTCTTGTTGCCCCATGTCGAATATCCGTGCAGTCTCATTCTCACCGATAAAAAGATTGTATAGCCTTGTCTCTACCAGTCGGCACATAATGGCTACCGAGCCGCAGTCATTCTTTATGAAATTGAACATCACGCCTATCTGGAGATATTTCTCGTCGGTATAAAACGAGCGCTTCTTACCCTCGAACAGTATAACCTTGAGCAAATCCTTTAGCTGTGGATATTCATTAAGTTTCTTCACCATGTCGTCGAACAAGGTGTTGCGCTCTACAAGCAAATCATGCGTGGCACGAAGCACACCTTCCTTGTCCCATGGATAATGACAATTGTCAATAATCTGGCAAATGCGACTAACCAAAAATGGATAGCCCGAGGTGTAATCGAATATCAAATGTGCTATTGAGACATTATCAAATTGAATTTTGTGGTCGTACATATACTCTTTGAGCATATCGGCAATACCTTGTGCAGGCAGGCACATGTCAGTGTCAAAAGGTACTGCAATATTCCATGTAGAATTATATTGATGTTGCTCATCCGGACGCAGTTTGAGCTTAAGGTTCTTCACGTCATACACACCCGCAAGAACTACCGACTGATATGCTGGACGATTGTCGCGATTGAGATAATTATCTCTCAACAAACCGAGGAATTGCACAAATTCCTGATGATTGCCGGCATAGTCAACTTCGTCAATGAACAAAACCACCTTACTTGTCGAGCACAACGTTGCAATCAGTTTGGAATACCTCATTGAAGACAATTCCCCAGAATCACTATCCTTAAATTCATTTAGAACAGCAGCCGACTCTTCTGAAAGATTATGCACATTACCCCATTCCATGCAGGATTGCATCATATACATGGATACATACAACAATCGTGAGAGAGAAGAGAACACCTCATCGTCAAGCCCCTCAAAACTAAGGGAGAACACCGAGTATCCCTCTTTGTCGAGTTGGCTCTTCAATGCCGATAGTGTGGTGGTTTTGCCAAACTGACGCCCACGATTGATACAGAAATAATTGCCATCTCGCACCAATTGGGCTGCCGCTTCCACCTGACGACTAATGTCAACCATATAATGAAGCGATGGTATGCATTTACCTGTTGTATTGAATGTCTTCATTTCTATATGCTGAATGTATTTAACTAATATATCTATGCAATATGTTTTGCAAAGATAAACATAAATTATTCAACGTGCAAATACGTGTATAAACATTATGTTTATTTAGTATAAATTTGCACCGATTTTTATAAAGTTAGTTTAAAAAAGAGAGA
>JBJEAY010000236.1:0-2641 GCA_051869575.1 Prevotella sp.
GATCTCGTTCTTCCTTCTAACTGGAAGATCTGAAGAAATGATATATGATAAGTACGAAGATAATCCACAGGCTCTTGAAAAATTCAAACGCCACGAAAGATGGTTTGAAAAGCACGGAGAGGAAGAAGAACTGTATGCCAAAATCATAGAAACGGTGGATGAAATAAATTCTCCTGAATTTATTGTCAGAAACAAGTATCGTGAGGCATTAAATTGTGCTATATTAAACAGAAAGGCCAATGAGGAATTATTCCCTTTGCTATTGGCTGAGCATGAAGATTGTCTTGAACAATTTTCAGAACCTTTTGTCACTTGTAGAAAAATAATAGAAGAAGTCTTTAGACAATGTGAAGAATGGAAGCTTATTCCCCCTATATCAGAGGACGTTAATGGGACGAGTAAATACTTTAGCATGGACAAATATTCCGGCGATTATGGCACATACGAAAATAAAGAAAAACCATTAATGAAGAGACCATTGGCGAGAGCTCTTTATTATCTCATTGACATAACCCAGGATGGGGCGCACAACAAAAAAAATATGAAGCTTAAGGTTGATAAGTATTGGCAAGAAACTAAAGATACATATTTATTGCGCTCAATATTATTTATAACTTGTGATATTTTGAGATGGTTTGCCAAAACTCTTATTGACAACCATGACAAAGAGATAAATGCACTGCGTTGGGACAAAATAAATACCGCTTCACAAGCTCAATGTAAAGAGGGTAAGTAATTTTGCTGGCGAAAATAAATAGTAAGAACAATTTAATATATAAAGGAACTATGACAGAACAAGAATTGGCTAATGTGATATGGGACATCAAGGAGATAATCAGAAATCTCTATGACGATGCCGAAGTAGAAGACGTGATACTGCCGTTCACTCTTCTTCGTCGTCTCGACTGCGTACTCGACGAGAAGAGAGAAGAAATAATGGCAGAGATTAAGGACTTGCCCGAAGACCAAGTGAAATATAAGTTGAGAGGACTTATGAGAAGAAATGGTCTTACTTTTTTCAATACTTCGGGCTTATCACTCGAAAAGCTGTTGAATGCTCCCGACCAGATAGGCGATTCGTTTGCGACATATCTTAATGGATTCACAGAAAACGTGAGAGACATTCTCGCCAACTTTGTGCATACAGAAACAAACACGGATGCGGTGGATCTGAGCCGCATATATGCCCGTCTCGACCGCAGCGACAAACTGTTTGCCGTGACTCAGAAGTTTGTACAGAAGGCAGACCTCCATCCAGATAGAGTTAGCAACACGATGATGGGAACTGTGTTCGAGATTATCATCCGTCGCTCAAAGGAGTCAACAAACACTAAGGCTGGTCAATTCTATACGCCCCGTGAGATTGTACGCCTCCTCGTATCGCTGACTATATGCGGACACGAGGAAGAACTGAAGGAATTGGGTAGAGGATTCTCCATATACGACCCTTGTTGCGGCACTGGCGGTATGCTTACTGTCGGAAAGGAATATCTGCGCCAAATATCGGGACGCGACAACATACGAGTTAATCTTTATGGACAGGAGTTGAATGAGAAAACATACGCCATCTGCCGTGCCGACCTGCTGATGAAGGGTGAGGAACAGGCAGGTGAACAGAAAGTGTTCCAAGGCGACACTCTTGGCGACGACAAGCTGCTTGGCAAGACGTTCAACTTTATGCTTGCCAATCCTCCTTTCGGCATGGATTGGGGAAAGGACGAAAAGACAAAGAAGCGTGTGCAAGACGACAACTGTCCAGGTGGGCGTTTTGAGGCTGGACTTCCATCCACTAACGATGGGTCTTTGCTATTCCTTCAGCACATGGTGTCGAAAATGGACAAGGTGAATGGTTCTCGAATAGGAATTGTGCTAAATGGCTCGCCCTTGTTTAATGGTGACGCGGGTACAGGATGGAGTAATATCCGTAAGATGTTGCTCGACCGCAACCTGCTTGATACCATCGTAGCCTTGCCAAAGAACCTTTTCTATGGTACTGACATCACAACTTATCTTTGGATTCTTGACAACAAGCGTCCGGCGGAACGACGTGACAAGGTGTTGTTTATCGATGCCGCCCATGCAGAATATACTCGCTTGCTGCAAAAGAACCTTGGAAAGAAGAGATTCGAGGTGAGTGAGGAAGGAGCACAAGACATTCTCAACATCTATCGTGATTTCAAGAACTGCACTCGCGACATCCGTTTTGAGAAGACTGGCGAGGTGGAGCATATCGAAGTTGCCAAGTTACTTGACTATGATGATTTCCTATATACAACAGTTGCTGTTCGTCGCCCACTGCGTCTTTGGTATGAGAACATCAAAGACAAGTATATTGAGCTAACTCTCGACGAAAATTTTGATCCCGACAACAAGAAGAACGCAATACTCAAGACATTGGCGGATATGGAAGATATTGATGAAAAGCGCAGTGACTTGGAGTTCTTTAAGTTTTTGAAGAGCAATAAGGTGAAAACGACACAGGCTGACATCAAGCTCATTCGTTCATGCTTCGGCACTATATCTGAGGAAGCTCCCATCGTATGGAAGAAACCATTGGACGAAAATGGTGAACAGGAGATTGACACAAATCTCAACGATACAGAGAAGATTCCTATGAAGGAGGACATCGATGAATACTTTG
>JBJEAY010000237.1:0-2629 GCA_051869575.1 Prevotella sp.
TTCTTTAATTCTTTAATTCTTTAATTTCGCGAAGCGACTATAGTTTCAGCAATGCCTTAGCATTGCTGACAGCCGCCTCGGTGATGTCGCTGCCGCTGAGCATCTGTGCAATCTCGTTGACGCGCTCGTCGGAAGAGAGCAGTTGCATGCGACTGACGGTGCCGTCGGCGGTGTCTTCCTTATATACCTTATAATGAGTGGCTCCGAGGGCTGCAATCTGGGGCAGGTGGGTGATGCTTATCACCTGTCGCTCCTTGTCGCCCATCTCCTTCATTATCTGTGCCATCTTCTCGGCAATCTTACCACTCACACCCGTGTCGATCTCGTCGAAGATGATAGTGGGCAGTTTGACGGCTCCGCTTATCATTGCCTTCAGCGACAGCATGAGACGTGCAATCTCGCCGCCCGACGCCACCTGAGCCACTTGTTGCAGGGAGCCGTTCTTGTTGGCACTGAAGAGGAAGTCGATGGTGTCCTGACCGTTGGCATTGGGGATGCCTCGGGTGATCTGTATCTCGAAGCGTACGTTGGGCATTCCCAACGACACGAGGCGCTGCATCACTTCGGCCTGTATGCCCTTGGCGGCTTTGGCGCGCTTGGCAGTCAGGGCGTCAGCCAATCGGCAGCATTTAGCCGTGGCCTTGTCAACCTCGCCCTGTAGCTGAAGCAGACGGTCGTCGATATTCTCGATGTCGCCCAACTTGCGCTTGAGGTCATCGCGCATGGCGATGAGCTGGCCAACGCTCTCCACGTGATATTTCTTTTCGAGGTCGTAGATCTTGTCGAGACGGCTGTTGACCATGTCGAGGTCGGAGGGATTGAAATCCACCTCCTCCAACTGGCTGCTTATCTCCTGGGCGATGTCCTTGAGTTCGATATACGCCGACTCCATGCGCGATGACAGTTCGCCGGCGATGGGCAGCACCTTTGCCACCTGACTGAGTGAGGTGCGGGCAGAGCGCAGACGGGTGATGACGCCCGTGTCGTCGGCAGAGAGCGAGTTGTCGGCATCATAGAGTGCCGACTTGATCTCCTCGGAGTGGCTCATGCGCTCAGCCTTCTGTTCGAGGTCCTCCTGCTCGCCATCCACAAGGCGGGCGGCGTCGAGTTCGTCATACTGATACTGCATGAAGTCGGCCTGACTGCGGTTGTTCTCTATCTCATCCTTCACTCGCTTGAGCTCCCTCTCCTTGTCCTTCATCTCGGTATATGCAGAGCGATACTTATCCAATTCGTCGTGGTCGTTGGCTATGATGTCAATCACGCTGAGCTGGAAGTCCTGGCGACCGAGAAGCAGGTTCTGGTGCTGGCTATGCACGTCGATGAGACTCTCGCCCAACTCCTTGAGAAGGGACAGGGGCACGGGCGTGTCGTTGATGAAAGCGCGGCTCTTGCCGGCGGCGGTTATCTCGCGGCGCACGATGCAGTCGGCGGCATCATAGTCGATGTCGTTGTCGGTGAAGAACGACTGCATGTCGTCATATCGGGTGAGGTCGAAGTGTGCCTCCACGATACATCTGTCGGCACCTGAGCGAATCATCTTGGAGTCGGCACGCTGCCCCTTGAGCAGTCCGATGGCTCCGAGCACGATGCTCTTTCCGGCTCCTGTCTCGCCCGTGATGACTGAGAAGCCGGGGAAGAGGTCGATGTCGAGTTCCTCGATAATCGTGAAATTCCGTATGTATAAATGTCTAATCATAAAATTCCTAATTCCTAATTCCTAATCCCTAATCCCTAATTCCTAATTCCTAATCCCTAATTCCTAATTCCTCACCTTCTCCCACGCGTCGTTTTGCGAGGCGTTGATGGATGAGAGGATTTCGTAAATTGACTCTTTTTCCTTTTGCGTGCCCTTGCCCTTGTATATGTTTGCGAGTTCGTCGCGCTTGTAGTCGGTCCATATCTGGGGCAGCAGGCTGAGCGGTTTGTTGGAATGTGCCACCTTGAGACCTTCCTCCAAGGCGGTGGATATGTTGGTGCGCCCTCGCTCCACGTTGTTGGCCATCTCGTCGAGCCCCTTGCGGTAGTAGTCGTACTGCAACTGGCGGAAGGGCTTCATGCCCTCGTCGAGATAGTCGTTGATGATGGCGAAACGGTTGCGACTGTCGTCGAATGCCTTCCAACCGGGGAAGGTGAGGTTCTGGGCGTTGTTGGTGAGGTTCATGCAACGCTGTAGTATGTCGGTGCCGCCAAGGGGCGAGAAGCTGTCGAGGTCGAGACCGATGATGAGGTAGGCATAATATGCCATGAGGGCGGTGAGCTGGTTGTCGATCATCTCCTCGTTGAAGTTGAGTTGGTCGAACTCGGCGTATTCGAAGTTGAAATTGTTGTCGGTGTTGTTATAGAGGGTTGAGGTGTATTGAGAGTTATATACGGGTCGGTTGGCCTGGATGAGCGCAGTACACTCGAAGGTGTTGGACATCTTGTCATACTTGTTGACGGTGATGTTGAAATTGCATACTATCCTTTCGTTTTTCTGAAACTGTAATTCGGTCCATTGGCGGTCGTTGACAAACTGCTCGAGGTTTTGTTGCAGGTTGTCGAATACGCTTTTGTCGGTCACGCCCACTTTCTGGGTGTTAATAGTTATCTTTGCCTGCAACTCCTGCGCCATGCAGTCGATGCAGAC
>JBJEAY010000238.1:0-2624 GCA_051869575.1 Prevotella sp.
AATCGCCACAATCAATGCCACCAACGATGATAGTATTCTTAATTTTGTCATTTCTTTTGTTCCTTAGTATGATAATTGTCTATATGATATAACGAGCAAAAGGCTTATTTATTGCTTAGCACAATCAATTTCTTTGCCTTGGATGTCATCATTCCCTCGGCAGTGGTGATGCGGGCCCTGTAGAGATACACTCCTGTGTTCACGGCAGATCCTCCCACCGAGCAGGCATCCCATCTCACGAGCGTCGTGTTGCCCTGGGCAGCCTCGTTGGTCTTAGCCGTTGCCACCTTGCGCCCCGAGATGTCGAATATCTCTATCTCCACATCCACTTGCATTCCAGCCCTGTCGTGATTGACTATGAATGTGGTGGTGCTGCGCACTGGATTGTCGGTTGCACTGATGTCATACACATTCGGTGCCGACTTGTCATCTACGACAAATGACAGTTCAGCCACTGAGGAGTTGTTGAGCACATCCCACGAGCGGAACATCAGTTTGTGACTTCCTGAAGCGAGTTTGGGAATGGCAAATCCCACCTTTCCGCTCTGGTAGCTGCCATAGTCAAACGAGAACGAGTCGTTGAGGTTGTATGTCATGGTGGGCGAACCGTCGATGACAAGTGTCATGTCATGACCGATACCAGAGCCAGTGGCGTTGATACCACTTTCGTCATATATCTCAGCCATGAAATATGGTGTGGCGTTCACCTTGCCGCCATTAGTGAACGACGGGGTGTTGAGATAGCAGAACACCGACGGACCGATGCTGTCGAGGGGCAGATTGCCAGTGCCGTTGAACTCCACTCCACCGCTCACTCCGTTTATCTGTCTTTGTCCGTCGCCGCTATTGGCAAAAAGCACAATCCGGCCTTCTCCGTCATTATATGAGATGTCTTTGGGCACTACAAACTCAAATTCGAACCTTCCGCCATCAATGGTGTTCTGGCCTTTGTATATGGTGGAAGTGCGGTCGAGGAATTCGAATGCCGTCTCCGCTCCGTCGCTCGTTGTGTTCTGCAGTCGGCACACCACCTTTTCCTCTGCTCCCTGCACCACTGCCGTCAGTGTGCCGGCAAACGAGACATCGCTCACGCTGCCTGTCACCTTTACCTTGTCGCCAGCCTTGAGTGTCAACAGGCTTGCCTCATCCATAGGGCTGTTGTTCACGCTATCCACCCTGAGGGCCGTGGTGGGAATATTGAGTCTGAGGGCAGGGTCGCCAAGCAGTGTGTATTGCAGTTTGTTGGCACTAAGGTCGGAATAGTTCATTCCCGCCGGTATCTCGGTCACCATTCCCGCCAACGATGCCTTGGCCATTCGCGCCGCCTCGCCCACCGAGACAGCCTTGCCGTCGGATTCCGACAGCACAAACTTGGTGAACAACTGGTTCATATAGCTATTCTGCAACTGATACACCGTGCGTGTGGTGCCATAAAAAGCTATTGCTCCGCCCTTCTCGTTGAAGATGGCAGCCTCGCCGATGTTGTCCTCCAGTCCGTCGAATGGCAGGATGTCGCAAGCCGCCGTCACCCACAGAGCCATCGTCTTGGATTGTATGCCACTGAAGTCGCTTATCTTCAGCACCGTCTCATGCGACAGTTGGTTGGGACCTCCATGGCCGCTATAGTTCATCATCAGTGCCCCGTCGGCCATATATTTGGTTATGAGATTGCGGGCGTCGGGGAAGGTGTTGCCAGTGGATGACTTCTCCATCTTGTAGGCATCCCACATGATTTTCTTCACGTCGAGAGCCGGTTGTGTTGCGGCTATCACCTTCGCCACATTGTCGGCGTCGATCATGTGGGCGTTGTTGTTTCCGTCGTCACCCATCACCACCACGGTGTTCTGCCATACCCCGGGATTGGGATTCGAGCCGTATTCTATTATCTTATCCACCAACAGCTTAGCCTCGGCGTCGTTTCTCACTGGCAGTCTGCCTACAGCCACGTCGGGCTTTCCGGTGCAGTTGTTGTAGTTGCCTCCCACCTGTATCTCCTCCTCGTCGTCGAGCATGCAGAAGAAGTCGTCTGACACAAAGCAACTCACGTCGTTGAGCGAGTTCTCACTCTCGAAGCAAAGCAGGAAATCGTCGGGACTCAAGGTTGTCCATCCCGCCGAAAGCATACGGTTGTCCCAAGCTCCGTCGCCGAAGAGCAGCAGATACTTAGGTGCCTCGTCGGGCGTGGAGGCCCTGTCGTATAGCATCTTCATGTATCGGCGATAGGCGGTGGCGTCGGGTGTTCCGCTCGAAAACTCATTGAATAGTTCGTCGGCGGGCACTATGTTCACCGTCATCCCGTCGCGGGTGCGGTGGTATTCAGCCAGTCGCTCGGCGTGTTGCCTCTGCTTTTGGGTTGTGGGTATGATGATCACCATGTCGGCAATCGGGTCGGCATGATGATTCTGGTTGGTTATTCCATATACGTATTCCGCTGTGGGGAATTGCCCTGTAGAGAGATTAGGCGGGGCTATCACCGCGCTTGCCGTCATCGAGATATAGTCGAGGCGCATGGTGGCAGAGCCGTTCTGCCTGATGGTCACCTTGTTGTCGCCGTTGGCAATGTGGTGCAAGTTGAAAGTTCTTGTGGTGAGCGCGGCGGCGTCGTATGTCCCTGGGGCGGCTAT
>JBJEAY010000239.1:0-2619 GCA_051869575.1 Prevotella sp.
ATTGAGGGAGCCCAGGAGAAGGAGTCGTCGTCTGTCGATGACTACACCACGTTATTGCCGCTCTATCAGGTGGGCAATAAGAACAATCGCGACATAGGCAAGGCCAAGTTCGATGTAGCCATCCTTAAGGCCGAGAAAGCCATCAAGCTCCATAGTATAAAGCGGCGTCCTGAGTGGAATAAGAGTCGTCGCAAGACAGCCAAGGACATCGAGTGGTTGGGACGTCGCGAGTATAATCCATTCATGTGGAAGGCATGGCTACTACTTGGCAAGTCACAGTTTCAGAAAGGTAGTTTCGATGAGGCTGCCGCCACCTTTTCTTATATGTCGCGTCTCTATGCCACCCAACCCGCCATCTGCGGCATAGCCAATGCATGGCTTGTGCGTAGTTATGCCGAACAAGACTGGCTCTATGAGGCCGACGATGTCATCACCCGTCAGCGTCGCGACACAATCCACTATCGTGCTGTGGCCGACTGGGACTATGCGCTCACCGACTATTATCTCCATGCCGCCGACTATGCCAAGGCAGCCGAGTCGCTCGCTCGTGTCATACGCCATGAGCGTCGTCGCCGCCTCAAGGCACGCCAGTGGTTCTTGATGGGTCAGTTGCAGACGCAGTTGGGCAATCCCTCAGCCGCCTATGATGCCTATCGCCATGTAGTGCGTCTCAATCCTCCCTACCAACTTGCCTTTAATGCCCGCATAGCCCAAACCGAGGTGATGGCAGCTTCCAACTCCAAGAAGATGATCTCTCGCCTGCGCCGTATGGCAGCCTCAGATAATAATAAGGAATATCTTGACCAGGTATATTATGCCATCGGCAATATCCATCTCCTTCGCAAGGACACTCTCAATGCCATTGCCGCTTATGAGAAAGGCATTGCCAAAGCCACCCGTAGCGGTATAGAGAAAGGAGTGCTGCTGCTTACTCTTGGTAATATATATTGGCAGCGCGAGTCGTATTCCGATGCACGCCGTTGCTATGGTGAGGCCATCGGACTGCTCGACCGCGACCGCCCCGATTATGAAGAATTGTCACATCGTTCACAAGTGCTCGACGAACTTGTTCCCCATACGGATGCCATCCATCTTCAGGATTCGCTCCAAAGCCTTGTTGCCATGTCCGAAGACGAGCGTAATGCCGCCATCGACAGGGTGATAGATGCTCTTAAGAAGAAGGAGAAGGAGGAACGCCGCCGCCAACAGGAACTCGAAGCCGAGCAACAGGAGGGGATGCAGTCTGCCATGTCGGGCGCGGGACAACGCACTCCCAAACAATCCTCTCCGACTTCCTCAGCCGGAAAAGGCGAGAGCGGTGTTTGGTATTTCTATAATCCCATGGCAGTCAGTCAGGGCAAGACCCTCTTCCAGCAGCAATGGGGTAGGCGAGAGAACATCGACGACTGGCAGCGCGTCAATCGCACTGTCCTCAAAATGGAATCCGATGAGACTGCCGACTCCGATGATTTCTCCTCTTCGGATTCCCTGTCAATAGCCCTCAGCGATTCCTTGTCGTCAGTCCCCGTGCCCGGCGCGTCAGCGTCGGGGCAGCAGTCTCCCGATTCCCTGTCCCCCTACACCCGAGATTACTACCTCGCCCAACTTCCCTTCACCCCCGAACAAAAGGAAGCCAGCGATGCCGTCATCATGGATGCACTGTATAATTCAGGTGTTATTTTCAAGGACAAACTCGATAATCTTCCTCTTGCCGAGAAGCAGTTCTCGCGTCTGCTCAATCATTATCCCCAATGGCAACGAGCCGACGAGACCCTCTATCATCTGTTCCTTCTCTACTCTCGTCAAAATGCTCCCCAGCGAGCATCCGAATGTGTGTCATTACTTGAGCAGCGTTATCCCGAAAGCCAGTGGACACAACTTCTGACCGACCCTCATTTCGTCGAGAATGCCCGTTTTGGCGTGCATATAGAGGATTCACTCTATGCTGCCACCTATATGGCGTTTAAGGACGACCGCCACGAAGAGGTGCTCGCCAATGCGTCGCTCTCCGAGTCGCGCTTCCCCCAAGGAGCTAATAGGGCAAAGATGATATTCATTAAAGGCATGACCTTGCTCAACTCTGGCGATGCCTCAGGATGCAGTGCCGAGATGCAGCAGGTGGTTGAAAAATATCCCGACAGCGAGGTCTCTCCCATAGCAGGTATGATTCTCAAGGGAGTTCAGGAAGGCCGCCGCCTTCATGGAGGTAAGTTTGACATCGGCGACCTGTGGACTCGCCGCACTACAATTGCCGCCACAGCCGACAGCACCGTGACTGACACTCTCAGTCTCGAGCGTCAGTCACCCTATGTTTTCATCCTTGCTTACAATCCCGCCGAGGTGTCGTCCAACAAACTCCTCTTTGCCATTGGCAAGTATAACTTCATGAGTTTTATGGTGCGCAGCTTCGACATGCGCATTGAGGAGTCAGAGGGCAGTGCGCGTCTTGTTGTCAGCGGATTCCTCAACTACGACGAGGCTGCCCAATATGCCCGTCGCCTTTCCGCCGACAAAGATATGTCAAAACGTCTCGAAGGTTGCCGTCGCATTGTGGTCAGTGAGGCAAATATGCCCTTACTTGGCACCCGATATAGCTACGACGATTACGACCGATTCTTC
>JBJEAY010000240.1:0-2615 GCA_051869575.1 Prevotella sp.
ATGCTTAGAGATCTCAAAGTAGAGATTGTCGGTGAACAGGGCCTCAAACTGCACTCCAATGAGCCTGCCCTTGGCAATCACCGCCCCATGTTGTTTCTGTATGCTGAAGAAATGACGGTGGGCATTATTGTGAGTAAACACCACAGCCTCCCCGCACAATGCTCCAATCTTAGTGCCACCAATGTAGAACACGTCGCAATGGCGGGCAAGGAAAGGTAGGGTTATGTCGTTGCCTTCCGACATAAGTCCGTATCCCATGCGTGCACCGTCAACATAAAGCATGATGTCATACTCCTTGCACACCTCGTATATCTCCGCAATCTCCGAAGCCTTATATAACGTGCCTAACTCGGTGGGGAAAGTGATATACACACAGCCGGGATATACGCAGTGGGCATTACTACCGTCGTGCATGAAGTCGTCAAGATACTTTCTGAGGTCCTTGGCGTGCATCTTGCCCTCATGACTTGGGATAACAATAATCTTGTGCTCCGTAAACTCGATGGCTCCTGCCTCATGAACATTGATATGTCCCGTATCCACGGCAATCACGCCCTCATATTGGTAGAGCATAGAGTCAATCACAGTGGCGTTGGTTTGCGTACCGCCAGTCAGAAAGAAAATGTTCGCGTCATCATCCTCGCAGGCTTTTTTTATGAGTTCCTTTGCCCTCATGCAACACTCGTCAGCCCCGTAGGGTAGAGTGCGCAGGTCGTTGGTCTCAACCAATTTCTGCAACACCTTCGGATGTGCGCCATTACTGTAGTCGTTATCAAATGAAATCATTGCAAAATTCTTATTTTTGACCGCAAAGTTACTGCAAATATGTCAAATTACGAAATAAAATACGAAAAAACATTGAAAAAACGGTTAGATATTTGGTAAAAACAGAATTTGTTTGTACTTTTGTACTCCCATGTTAATAATTAATAGTTATATTAGAGTATGAAGTACATTGTTAAAGGATTTACCGCCTCGATGGCAGCAATGGTTGTGGCTATCTTCTTAATGTGTTCGTGTGGCAATAAGAAAAATAAGTCAGAGGCGATAGAATGGAATATTGAAATAGGTGCACAGCGTCTGTCATATATATCAGAGGCTGGTAAGGCCATGACTGTAGAATGGCAACGAAATGATGTTATGGACATTTGGGACACCAAGAATGCCTGTAACATAGGCAGGGCGCGTCCCACCAACACCAATACCATGAAGAGTGTTGTGAAGGGTGTCGTTCCCAGTGGATTGGCTGTTGGTGATACCGTGGAATTGTTCTTGCCGCCAGGCGACCTCGACTATTCGGGGCAGAATGGTTCGACGCTCAATATCTATAGTCGCTACAACTATGCCGACGGAGTGTTCGTGGTGCGTGAGGTTGACGAGGCCACACACACTGTTCGCACCAATGACTCTATCATGGCGCTTAAGCAGGCTGTTATGGGATTTCGTCTTGTTGATGATAAGGGATTGGCTATACCTGTAGATACTCTTGTGATTTCATCCGCAAGCGGCAAGCTACTTGTGAAGAGTCATGTCGGTCCGGCATCAGCGAGATATAGCGACCTCGTTATTGCCAATGGCAATGCCGACAAGTCGTCACCCATATATGTTGCCATCCGCAACAAGCAGCAGGATGCCCCTGACACATACACTCTCCTTGCCAAGACAAGAATGGGCAGATACACCGCCACATTCCAGGCAAATCTCCTTTATGGAAGAACTTATTCAAAGACAATTACAATGCAGAAGAAATAAAAATGGAACAGACACTTTTAATTTATAATACACTCAGCAGAAAGAAAGAGCGTTTCGAACCGATACATTCACCTAACGTCGGAATGTATGTCTGCGGACCTACCGTATATGGCGACCCGCATCTTGGACATGCCCGTCCGGCTATCACATTCGACATCCTCTTCCGTTATCTCAAGCACCTCGGCTATAAGGTGCGCTATGTGCGCAATATCACCGACGTGGGTCATCTTGAGCACGATGCCGACGAGGGTGACGACAAGATAGAGAAGAAGGCACGCCTCGAACAGCTCGAACCGATGGAGATAGCGCAGTATTACACCAATCGCTATCATCATGCCATGGAGGCACTCAATGTGCTTCCGCCGAGCATTGAGCCTCATGCCACAGGACATATCATCGAGCAAGAGGAACTTGTGAAGGAAATCATGGCCAATGGCTATGCCTACGAGAGTAATGGTTCGGTGTATTTCGACATCGAGAAATACAACAAAGACCATAAGTACGGTATTCTTTCCGGACGCAACCTCGACGATGTCATCAACAACAGCCGTGAGCTCGACGGAGTGGGAGAGAAGCGCAACCAAGTGGATTTCGCCCTTTGGAAGAAAGCGTCTCCCGAGCACATCATGCGATGGCCAAGCCCATGGAGCGACGGTTTCCCCGGATGGCACTGCGAGTGCACCGCCATGGGACGTAAGTATCTTGGCAACCACTTCGATATTCATGGAGGCGGCATGGACCTCGTCTTCCCCCATCACGAGTGCGAGATAGCTCAGGCTGTTGCAAGTCAGGGCGACCAAATGGTGAAGTATTGGATGCACAATAACATGATCACCATCAACGGACAGAAGATGGGTAAGTCG
>JBJEAY010000241.1:0-2594 GCA_051869575.1 Prevotella sp.
CCAAGAAAAAACAGCTTACTCAACTTTCTCAAGCATTTTGAACCACAGAGTTTAAGAGTATTGTTATTATTAAAGAGATTGAATGCCAAGGCATCAAAATCTTTTTAACTCTTTATCTCTGTGGTTAAAATAAAACCTTTATACAAAGAGAATTTCCACTTGCGAAACTTAAATAATGAATATATCTTGCGTACAAAAGCTTCGGACGGAGATGCAAAGCCCTTGAATCTCCGTCCAAAGCTTTCGGACGGACGTCCAAAGCCTTTTGCGAACGTAACGATAGCTTATCGGGATTATTAGTCAAGTTAACTTCAGATGGTATCTCAACAGCTGTTCAGGCAGTTTCTCGTCAGCTGTTCATTCATTACCACAACAGCTGTTCACTCATCCCCACTACAACTGTTCATTTCCTCAGCTGTAGGAGCTGCAAGGTGTGGGTAAAGAGCTATAATACGAGGGTTTTTTGATAAGAAAAGTGAGGGTGTTTGATACGACAAACCCCACTTACCCTCATACCCTCACCTTTATCTTGTTTGTTAAACCGCTGATAATTAGCATCATAGGTAAAAGGTGATGGTATGAGGGTCAATAATAAAATTTTATAGAGGGGGCGACAAAGATGAGTTACAATTTTCGATTGGAAGTGGGAGGATGATTATTGGATCTTCTGCGGATAAAGAATGGTTGAATTTACAGTATCTCCAACGCTATAGCCGCACACGCCTCTGCATCCGCCAAGGCATGATGGTGGTTCTTTAAGTCATATCCGCATCGGGCGGCGATGATGTCAAGGTTGTGATGAACCACTCCAACCGAGCACACCGACGAGCGCTCGTTATTGGCAGTCTCAAAATCTATTGCGGCAAAGTCTTGCATATCTGATGTACTTATTGATTATCCTTGTTGATAAGGTTGACCACCACTTTTACCATCACATCTTTCTCTTCCGTCCGGCTTTCGGCAATCATCAATGTCAGGGCAACGAGGGTGTTGTCTGCTATACGCTTCCTGCCGTCTGCGGAATACAGGATGCCGTTCTTCTCCATAAACCAGAGAAACAGCATGGCTGCAATACGTTTGTTGCCATCGCTGAACGAGTGGTTTTTCACTACGAGATAAAGAAGCATGGCAGCCTTTTCCTCTACTGAAGGGTAGAGGTCCTCGCCACCGAACGTCTGATAAATCTGTCCAATGCTGCTTTTGAAGGAATCATCTTTCTCGTTGGCAAACCATTGGCTGCCACCAAACTTCACCTTCAAGGCATTGATGGCATCCATGGCATTCTCGTAAGTGGCACGGAATGGTTCTTCTTTAGTCGTCTTCTCGATGCCCAATGTCTGATAGTCATAGCGGTCGAGGGTGTCAAGGGCATAGACATAATCTGTGATGACATTGAACAGTCCGGCATATTCTCCCTCTGAAACCTTGTCTTGGAGGGTAAGAGCACGCGACATCAACCTCACCACATCCTTCAATTCGTCATAGTGGTCGAGGCGACGCTGGTCTATGGCATAGCCGTTGATGAGATATTGTTTTATGAGTGATGAAGCCCAAATCCTAAATTTCGTACCATTGATACTCTTGACCCTATAACCTACAGATATGATTACATCAAGATTATAGAATGTCGTTTCGGCTAACTGGATATGATTGTCTCGACGACCATATTTCTTGGGTTGTGCATTTTTTGCACATACCAAGGTTTCATCTAGTTCACCCTCTTTAAATATGTTTCTTATATGGCGAGTTATTACAGTTCTGTCTCTTCCAAATAATTCTGCCATCTGGCTTTGTGTAAGCCATACGGTATCTTTCTCCAACTTTACTTCAAGTTGGGTATTGCCGTCCTCTGTTGTATAGAGAACAATAGATGAGCCATTATTTGCAACAATTCTATTCTCTGTCATAAACATTTCTCCTCATTATTCCAAATTCTTATGCAAAGGTAAGCATATTATTTGATAAACGCAACGTTTTCACGTTGTTTTTTCAAAAACAATGCATATTCCTTTCAAAGTAGGTATGTTACGGTTTACACTTGCATTGTATTCATTCCCTTTGGGGCAAAGGATTTCAAAATGTATTTTATCTTTCCAAAAAAAGAACAGTTTTCATTACTTTGTTTGCATTCAATTGAGCAAACAGCAATATCCAGCATTGCCATTAGCAGTATCTCTTGTGTACTCCTATTTGGGAGCGGCATTCCGACATAAGCATCCATGTAGGCATCAATCTTTTTGTTCGCATATTCCGCTGCCGACAAGTAGAGCTGCTCCTTTTCCTTTGGCATATGTACTTCAAATACATGACCAAATACATTGACGCTCATTTTATTCCTCTCTTTTTCCATATTGCTTATTCTTTTTAGTCGTTATAGTCATATTCCTCCCAATCTATGTCATCACAATCGTCTGACCCTGTATAGTGAGAACTCTCCGCATTTATATCTATGTAGAAATCACGCACCCACAGAAGGTCAAAGATAGAGAATGTGGTGTGCTCGTATAGATTATGGAAAGCATAACAGAGTTTCATGTCTTTTGTCTTTACTCTATCAAGTCCTTCATTCCAATTCTCTGTCTCTTCAGAAATAT
>JBJEAY010000242.1:0-2592 GCA_051869575.1 Prevotella sp.
AGTTAAGGTTGAGGTCAACAAGGTGTTCCGTGGTGATGACTTTGACTCCGACTTCGTCATATCCATGGGTGGCGACGGTACATTTCTGAAATCGGTGAGCAGGGTGGGCGAGAAGTCAATACCCATCATTGGCGTGAATATGGGTAGGTTAGGTTTCTTGGCAGATGTATCCCCCAATGATTTCCGTTGTTGCCTTGAATCATTGTATTCGGGCGAATATACAGTTGAGAACCGCACATTGATGGAGGTTGTGGCTGAGGCGGAGTTTGCTGGCAGCAAATATGCCTTGAATGACGTGGCGATACTCAAGCGCGACAATGCCTCGATGATATCCATTCATACCGACATCAACGGCAACTATCTCACCACATATCAGGCCGACGGACTTGTCATAAGCACTCCTACGGGCAGCACAGCATATTCCTTATCTAATGGCGGACCGATTATTGTCCCTGGTACCAAAGTGTTCTCGTTAACCGCCGTGGCTCCCCATAGTCTAAATGTGCGTCCGATGGTCATTGCCGACAATTCGGAATTGACATTCCAGGTGGAGTGTCGCAGTTCCCACTTTCTCCTTGCCATCGACGGACGTTCAGAGACATTGCCTGAAGGCTCCACCTTCTCCATACGTCGCGCCCCGTTCAGCGTGAAGATAGTAAAGCGTCCTGGCAAGCGTTATTACGACACACTGCGGGAGAAGATGATGTGGGGAGCTGACCCAAGAAATTGATTCTTTTTATTATTATATTATAAGGTGGAAGTGTTAAACTAATGTTAAACACTGAAAAAGTCATTGTCATATCACAGAAATGTCTTACCTTTGCAGCGTACTATTAAGGTAGTACACTATAACAGAAGTAAACATAACATTAAAAAGTACGACAATGATACAAGTAAAGAACATCACATTTGCTTATCCTGGAACACGCAAGAACGTGTTCACGGACTTTAGTCTCGAACTCAAAGAGAACAACATCTACGGTTTGCTCGGCAAGAATGGAACCGGCAAATCTACTCTCCTATATCTGATCACAGGACTTCTGCGTGCAAAGCATGGTGAGGTTGTTGTGGATGGCGTGGGTAGCAACGAGCGCAACCCCAATGTCCTCAAGGACATCTTCATCGTGCCGGAGGAATTTGAGATGCCAAACATAACACTCAATGCCTACGTGAAGTTGATGGAGCCATTCTATCCAAATTTCTCCCGCGAGGTGTTGGAAAGCTGTCTGAAGGACTTCGAACTTCCGCTCTTCCACAAACTCAATGAACTGTCGATGGGTCAGAAGAAGAAGGTGTTCATGAGTTTTGCCCTTGCCTCAGGCACACGCCTGCTGCTGATGGACGAGCCGACCAACGGGCTGGACATTCCCTCAAAGACTCAGTTCCGCAAGGTGATAGCCAACAATATGTCGGACGACCGCATACTCATCATCTCCACACATCAGGTGCACGATGTTGAGGCTTTGCTCGACCACATTCTCATCCTCAGCGAGAGCAACATGTTGCTCAACGCCTCTACGGCTGAAATCTGCGAGAGATACAAGTTTGAATACCGCAACCCGCAGGAGATGGACGAGACGGTCATCTATGCAGAGCCGACTCTTCAAGGCAATGCAGTGATAGCAAAACGCAATGAAGGCGATGGTGAGACTCAGATTAATCTCGAACTGCTGTTCAACGCTGTTGTGCTGGGGAAAATTAGGAATTAGGAATTATAAATTAGGAATTAAAAATTTAGAGTTATGAAAACGACATTTGATACAAATAGATTTATGAATCTCATGAAATATGAGATTGGTGCTGAGTCAAGGGGATACCTCCGCGGTCTTTTGGGACTCACAGTGGCAATGGCATTCTACTTTATGGCTAATCTGTATTTCCATAAGGAGATCCTGATGTCAAACCTGGATTACTTTGATGAAATGTATGAAAACTTCTCAGGCGCAGCGATTTTTGTTGGATTTGCACTGATGATGGTGGCTGGATGCAGCATCTTCAAGAACATGATTACCAAGCAGCAGAGAATAACGTTCCTCTCACTGCCAGCCTCTAATTTGGAGAAATACCTGGCACGTTTCATTTGGGTTAACATCGGCTATCTTGTGATGTTTATCATCTCGCTTTGCCTTTCAGACATTCTGCTTGCCTTCTTCTCGGCAGTGCTTGGACTGGGAGTGCATGGTTCGGTGGCAGCCGTATTCTTCGAACATCTCTTCGACTCCGCACCGATGTGGATAAACGGCAGTATGCTCAATCCCAATTACTTCTATGTAATGCTGTTCACTCTATTCCTTTTCATGCAGTCGTCATGGACCCTGTGTGGCACCCTCTTCCGCAAGAACGCATGGCTGTGGACATTGTGCTTGCAGGTGCTCTTGGGAACAACTAATGCAATGGTTGTATCAGGTGAATCCTCGATAGCTCACATTTGGCATGAATTCTATATGACAGTAGGTAAGGATCTGTTCTTCTGGATTCACATCCTCTTCGTTATCGCTGCATCAGTGCTGATGTATTGGGGAAGCTATAAGTTATTCTGCCGTATGCAAGTGATAAACAACAAGTGGATAAACATTTAATAAAAGAGGAGGT
>JBJEAY010000243.1:0-2591 GCA_051869575.1 Prevotella sp.
ACCCGTGTCGAGCTTTATGTGTACGGGATAATTCGTTATTCCCTCCTTCTCGGCTGCCTTGATAAGTGCATCCATAAGTCGGAAACTATACACCTCCGGTTCGAGTTCATAATCGAACATCGTCTTGAAGGCTGTCATCTCGGGATTCATTATCATGATGTTGCTCGTGATACCGTTCTTGCGCAGTGTCACTCCCTCGTCAGCCACCGCCACGGCAAGATAATCCACACGATGGTCCTGTAGTGTCTTCGACACCTCGATGGCTCCGGCTCCATAGGCATCTGCTTTCACCATACATATCATCTTGGTTTCGGGTTTCATATACGAGCGGAAATGATTGAGATTCTCAACTACGGCATTCAGGTTCACCTCCAATATCGTCTCGTGCACCTTCTGCTCGAGCATCTCGCTGATATGGTCGAAACCGAAATCCCTTGCTCCCTTTATCAGAACAACCTCATTCTTCAGTCCCCTATAAACCTCCGACCTCAGAAACTCCTCCACATCCTCAAAGAAGAAAGCCACCATTCCAGCCACCATTCCAGCCACCGTTCCAGCCACCGTTCCAGCCACCGTTCCAGCCACCGTTCCAGGCAGTTTTGCTGCCTGGCCCTTCCTCTCTGCCTGGCCTATCCCCGCCTCGAGTGTCCTCTTTATCTCCTTTCCTATTCCTATAAACTTATCCACCCCGCGTTTCACAGCCAGCTCCATCACCCTATGATATAGCTCCTGCGGCATCATTCCGCTTTGGTATATATCACTGAGTATCAGCGTGCGCTTTTTACCGTCCTGCTCTGGTCGTCGGCTCATGAAGTCGAGCGCGATGTCGAGCGAGTTGATATCCGAGTTATATGAGTCGTTGATTATCGTACAGCCATGCTGTCCTTCCTTCACCTCCAATCTCATCGCCACTGGCTCCAACTGCGACATCCTCACGTCCAGTTCCTCGGGTGTCACTCCTAAATACAACGCCACCACTGCCGCGGCTATTGAGCACTCCACCGAGGCGTCGTCGATAAAAGGCAGATGATATGTGCCCTCCTTGCCTTTATATATATAATATAAGGTGGAAATATTTTCTCTCCTCTCTATCTTCTTGATATACATGGCAGCCTGAGGGTCTTCCTTGCTCCACGACAGTTTCTCACCACGATAGCCCGACTTGCGCATGCAGCGGCTCACCACGTTGTCGTCGGAGTTATATGCCACCACCTTCGCGTCATGGAAGAGCGACAGTTTCTCCTGGCATTTCTCGTCCATCGAGCGGAAGTTTTCCTGATGTGCCCCGCCCAATGACGTCAGCACACCTATTGTGGGTTGTATGATATCCCTCAGGGCCTGCATCTCACCAGGCTGACTTATTCCCGCCTCAAAGAGCCCCACCTCGGTTTGCTCACCGAGCAACCACACCGACAATGGCACTCCTATCTGCGAGTTATAGCTCTTGGGCGAGCGTGTCACCACTTTCTGCGGCGAGAGCAACTGATAGAGCCATTCCTTCACCATCGTCTTACCGTTACTTCCGGTAATACCCACGATAGGCACATCGAATTCATCCCTATGTCTCTCCGCCAATCTCTGCAGTGCTTCCAACGGGCTCACCACCTCAAGGAAATTAGCCCCAGCAAATCCTGTTCCCATTCCGCTTGCAGTCCCCGTGCTCGCGGTGTCAGCCGCGAGTCTAAACCGCCCCCTCTCCACCACGAAGTTCCTCACTCCGCGCCGATAGAGCTCAGCTATATAGTTATGTCCATCATTACGCCCTGAGCGCAATGCAAAAAACAAGGTCTCCTCTGGAAAGCAGAGCGATCTGCTATCTGTCAGCAGCCAGCTTACATTAGCCTCTGCCTCACCAATCCTTCGCGCCCCAATGAGCGTAGTTATCTTCTCAATAGAATATCTCATCCCCAATTCCTAATCCCTAATTCCTAATTCCTAATTCCTAATTCCTAATTCCTAATTCCTAATTCCTCATTTATCATACGCATGCACAGGATAATCAATAGTATAATGCAGTCCTCGGCATTCCTTTCTCTCGATAGCCCAGCGAGTAATCAGATAACCCACATTAATCATGTTTCTGAGCTCGCAGATATCCCTGCTCGCCTTCACTCTCTTGAATAGGTTCTCGGTTTCCTCATACAGCATGTCGAGCCTGTCCCAGGCGCGCTTCAGTCTCAGGTCGCTACGCACAATGCCCACATAGTTCGACATTATCTCGCCCACTTCCTTCACGCTCTGGGTGATAAGCACCTTCTCTTCGTTGGTCATTGTACCTTCGTCGTTCCACTCGGGCACCTTCTCGTTGAAGTCATACAGATCCACATGCTCCAATGAGTGCTTGGCTGCCGCGTCGGCATACACCACTGCCTCGATGAGCGAGTTACTTGCCAGTCGGTTGCCGCCATGCAGTCCTGTGCACGAACATTCTCCCAAGGCATAGAGCCTGTCTATGCTCGACAGTCCATTCAAATCCACTTTTATTCCGCCGCACATATAATGTGCAGCCGGGCGAACGGGGATATAGTCGGTAGTGATGTCTATTCCCATCGACTTGCATTTTTGGTATATATTCGGGAAGTGCTTACGTA
>JBJEAY010000244.1:0-14031 GCA_051869575.1 Prevotella sp.
GAAATGACCAAATTAATCACTTCAGTCATGATATTACATAACTTTATATACATTCAAGTGCAAAACGACTCGACGCTGCTTGTGTTCATCGGAACGGCAGTATTGTTGCTGTTGTTTATAGCAGCCTTGTTCTTCCAGTGGCGCGACCGCAAGATGACACAAGAGGAGATGTCTCACCTTGCCTCGATGCACAAGCACGGGGTGGAGCACGAATTAGTGTTGAAGGCAATGAAGCTTGCCACATGGCGACTCGATGTGCCTTCGATGTCGTTCACCTACGACAGTGACTTCCGTGCCCGCACCGACGTGTTGGTGCCGCCACCGGCTTGCCCGTTTGAGACTATGATGCAGACGGTGAATGCTAATGATGCCGACAGGGTGAGGGAGGGCTTGCTTGCCCTATGCAACGGAACGACTACGGAATACCACGAGCAATATCGCGTCAAGGCGCCACATGTTGACAAGGAATACTGGGCGGATAGCTATGCCACCGTGGCGGAGATGGACGACAATGGCAAACCGTTGGTGATCGTGGGGACAAGTTCGTGTATCGACGATGTGAAACGTATGGAGCAAGAACTTGTTGACGCCCGCAACAAGGCCGAGGAGAGCGACCGACTCAAGACATCGTTCATCGACAATATCAGTCATGAGGTGCGCACACCGCTTAATGCCATCGTGGGATTCTCCGACATCCTGCCTACGATAACCGACCCACAAGAGCGTGACGGACTAATCTCAATCATCAAGGAGAACAACCAGAAACTGCTCAATATCTTTGAGGACATGATGACCATCTCCAAGGCCGAGGCCTCTGCCGACAAGACGAAGATGCACATCACCGACTTTGATGTGGTGGCGATGTTGCGTGGAGTGGTGGATGATTATAATAAGAAGCACGTCAATCCCATGGTTGAAATTAGTTGTGATGTTGCCGACCAGTCACTCAAGCTGCATACCGACTTCGGTCGTCTGCGCGAGATTGTGGTCAACTATATGTCTAATGCACTCAAGTTTACCACCAAAGGCCATGTATCTGTCAATATGGAGAAAAGGGATAATGGTCATGTGCGAATCAGTGTGTCCGACACTGGCAAGGGCATCCCCGAGGAGGCATACAATCGCATCTTCGACCGCTTTGTCAAACTCGATGATTTTGTGCAGGGTGCAGGACTTGGGCTATCGGTATGCCGTTCATACGCTTTTAGCCTTGGCGGAACCGTCGGAGTGAAGTCGATAGTGGGCGAAGGCTCCACTTTTTGGGTTGATATTCCTATGATTTTGTAATTGTAACAATATTGAAACATCCGTTTTACACGGTTGTAACATACATTGCCTAATTTTGCAGCGCAAAACAATAAATGCAAGATTAGGTTATATGGAAACGTTTTATTTACTGATTGTGGTCTTCCTGCTCGTATTGGCAGTGTTCGACCTCTTTGTGGGAGTGAGCAACGATGCCGTCAACTTCCTCAATTCCGCCATCGGAGCCAAGGTGGCTAAGTTCAAGACCGTTATGTTCGTAGCCTCTTTCGGAGTGGTCATAGGTGCCATGATGAGTGCGGGAATGATGGATGTGGCGCGTCACGGCATCATGCAACCCGAGAACTACTCATTTCATGAGGTCATGACGATATTCCTCGCCGTGATGGTCACCGACGTGATAGTGCTCGACATGTTCAACACCTTAGGACTGCCCACCTCTACCACCGTATCGCTCGTGTTCGAGCTCCTTGGAGGTACGTTCATCCTCGCTCTCTTGAAGATGAATGCCGACGGCAGCCTCACCTTCGACCAGCTGCTCAACTCCGACAAGGCCCTGAGTGTCATCATCGCCATCTTCGTCAGTGTGGCTATTGCCTTCTTTTTCGGAGTGATAGTGCAGTGGATAGCGCGAGTGGTGTTCACATTCAGCTACAACCGTCACCTCAAATACACCATCGCTATCTTCGGAGGTATTGCCTTCACGATATTGGCATACTTTATATTTATAAAAGGTCTGTCGAAGTCTCCATTTATTGAGGACACCACAAAAGACTGGATCAAGGCCAATACCCCCATGCTCATGGGCATTACTTTCGTCATTTCCACCATATTGATGGAGATAATCCACCTGCTGAAGGTGGATGTGTTCAAGCTTGTGGTGATGATGGGCACATTCGCCCTTGCCATGGCATTTGCCGGCAACGACCTTGTCAACTTCATCGGCGTGCCGATGGCAGGACTCGACTCCTTCATCGACTTCACCACCAACGGCAATGGCGACCACGATGCCTTCATGATGACATCGCTTATGACCTCCGCCAAGACCCCCTTCCTCTATCTGATGCTGGCGGGAGTGATAATGATTATTGCCATGGCCACCTCCAAGAAAGCCCAGAACGTGGTGAAGACGAGTGTCGATCTCTCCCGTCAGGACGAGGGTGACGAGATGTTCGGTTCCTCGCGTGCCGCCCGCAGTATCGTGAGAGGTTCGCAGGATGCAGGCGAGTTTGTCACCAAGGTTATCCCTAATGGATTCTTCAAGTGGCTCGACACCCGATTCCGCAAGGAGGATGCTATCCTTGCCGACGGAGCAGCCTTCGACGTTGTGCGTGCGGCTGTCAACCTCGTGTTGGCTTCGGTGCTGATAGTCATCGGTACTACCTATAAGTTGCCTCTCTCCACCACCTACGTCACCTTTATGGTGGCAATGGGTACGTCGCTTGCCGACCGTGCCTGGAGTCGCGAGAGTGCCGTGTTCCGTGTCACTGGTGTCCTCTCCGTCATCGGTGGATGGTTTATCACAGCCGGTGTAGCCTTCGGCATCTGTGCCATCGTTTGCCTCACCATGTATTTTGGCGGTTTCTTGGCAATGTTCGGCTTTATGGCTCTTGTGGCTTTCCTGCTCATACGTAGTAATATAATGTATAAGAAGAAGAAGGCTAACGAGCGAAACGATGATGTATTCCAGTTGATGATGCGCACCAAGGATCCCGAAATAGTGCTCGACCTCTTGATGAAGCACGTAAGGCGCACCCAGACCTTCGTCTGCAAGTTTGCCCTGTGCAAGTATAACAAGATACTCGATTCACTCATCTCCGAAGACCATCGCGCAATGTCGAAGTTGCTCAAGGAGTTGAAGGCAGAGCAGGTGGAACTGAAGAAATACCGCCGCAAGGAGCTCCTTGCCCTGCGTCGTGTGCCGCAGAACATTGCCCTCGAGCGCAACACATGGTATCACCTCGGTATCAATAGCGACCAGCAGTATATCTATTGTCTCCGCCGTATGCTCGACCCCATCAAGGAGCATGTGGATAACAACTTCAACCCCATGCCCGACTCACTTGTCAAGGAGTTCGACCCAGTGCGCGAGAAGATAGCCGACCTCATGAAGCGCACGGCGGCAATGATCTCCACCGGACGATTTGACGAATACGACGCAGTGTTGGCACAGGCCGAGGAACTCAAGGATCGCCTCTCGTCAGTGCGCAAGCACCACTACGACCGTATGCAGAAGGGTTCCGACGTTAGTATGATGAAGATCGACCTTGTATATATCAATATTCTGCAGGAGAGTCAGGAGCTCTTGAGCATTATGCGCCATCAGCTCAGGGCAGCCAACCGTTTCTACGGAAATAATTGATTGTGTTAAGTTGACAAGTTTTTAGTTGACGAGTTGACGAGTTGATAGTGTTGTTCCGATATAGCCGGATATAATAATAACTTGTCAACTCGTCAACTTGTTTACTTGTCAACTATAAAAATCTGTTCTATTTTTCCTCAAAATTAGTCATATTGGCATTACCAATCTTATTATTATAATTAAGGAGAAATAAAATAGGTTAAAAGATTTCTTTTTTTCAATAATATTGTATAACTTTGCGCCCAACTACGAACAAGACAGTGCACTGATACTATGATAGTGGCTATAAAAAGGGCAAAGAGGTTCTCGCCTAACTCTGAGGACAAGGATGCCCGCATATTAAAACGTTTATGCGACCTACTACTACAAAGCGGGTTTGACGTCAGGATTGTTAATGAGGACGATTTT
Source organism: Prevotella sp. (assembly GCA_051869575.1). GTDB lineage: Bacteria > Bacteroidota > Bacteroidia > Bacteroidales > Bacteroidaceae > Prevotella. The sequence goes on from JBJEAY010000244.1 coordinate 4,034, forward strand.
AGTCTTCAGGACAATGTTGACGCATATATCTCTATGGCCAGAAGTGAGACCACATTACAGATGCTTAATGAGGCTTCAGTGCCTGTAATCAACAATCCCGAGGCAGTGCTTATGGGATGTCAGGACAGGGAGCGGCTGTTCTTCATGCTCGATTCCTGCGGCTATCCAGTGCCCAAGGGAAGCGGAAAAGACGGATTTTGGGTTAAGAAGAACCATGGCTACACCGAGTGTGAGCAGGATGTGGTGTATGCCCGCAATGCCAAGGAGCGCGATGCTGCCGTGGCAGCCATGGAGGCTCGCGGCATCGACGAGGTGTATGTATGTCCTCACGTCAAGGGCGACCTCGTCAAGTTTTATGGCGTGGCCAACACCCCGTTCTTCCGCTACTACTATCCTGATGATGATGGCGAGATGAAGTTCTCCAACAACGGTCTCAACGGAGTGCCCAAGCATACCATGTTCGATGAGTATGATTTCATGTACGAAACCAACTCCCTCGCCAACTTCGTGGGGCTCGACTTCTATGGTGGCGACTGTATCGTCAAGGATAATGGCGAGAGGGTGTATATCGACATCAACGACTGGCCAAGCTATTCGCGTTGCTGCAACGAGGCTGCCGAATATATGGCCGTCAAGGTGATAAAGGCTGTGCATCATGGCAACCTCGACATATTGCGCAAGCGCATCAAGAGCGGCTACTACGAGGCCATTATCTTCGACTATGGCGGCACTCTCGACTCCGACGGAATGCATTGGGGCAAGCGTATATGGCATGCCTATCAGAAGTGTGGCGTGCCCGTGGATGAGGCTCTCTTCCGCGAGGCTTACGTTCATGCCGAGCGCACACTTGCCAAGAACCCCATTATCCAGCCCGACGACGACTTCACGTCCACGCTATGCAAGAAATTGACCATCGAATTGGAATACATATCCGAGCGTCTCGACGATTTCGATACCGACGAATGGATTGACGACATCCTCGACACCTTGATTGAGGCCACCGAGGAATCCACCAACCTCTCGCGTGAGGTTATGAACGAGGTGTTTGGCGATTATGTCAAGAGAGGCAACACCATCCTCGTCAGCAATTTCTATGGCAATGTGAGTGCCGTGCTCAGTCAGTTTGAGCTTGACCATTGTTTCAGTCAGGTGATCGAGTCGGCTGTGGTGGGAGTGCGCAAGCCCGACCCCGAGATATGGCGCATGGGACTGAGAGCATTGGGAATAGAAGATGCCTCGAAGGTGCTCGTCATAGGCGACAGCTACGACAAGGACATCATTCCCGCCCACGGGATAGGTTGCGACACCCTCTGGTTTATGGGTGAGGGATGGACACCTGTCATCCCCGACGGCAAGCAAGCCGACTGGGCAATGACCTCGTGGTTTGACATATATGAACCATAAAAAAAGAAATATAAATAAATAAGGTATAAATATTTAATATTTTTATTGTAATGAAGCAAACTAATGTAAAGCCGGCTGACGGCAAATTAGGTATTATGGTTGTTGGTTGCGGAGCCGTAGCCACAACATTTATGACCGGTGTCCTCATGACACGTCGCGGACTTGCAAAGCCCGTAGGATCCATGACTCAGTATGACAAAATCCGTATCGGTCGTGGTGATGACAAGAAATATCTGCCATACGCAGACATCGTTCCAATGGCTAAACTCGACGACATCGTCTTCGGATGTTGGGATGTCTATCCCCAGAACGCCTATCAGGCTGCAATGTATGCCGAGGTGCTCAAGGAGAAGGACATCAATCCCGTGAAGGACGAGCTTGAGGCTATCAAGCCTATGAAGGCTGCCTTCGACAAGAACTATGCCAAGCGTCTTGATGGCGACAACGTGAAAGACTGCAAGACCCGCTGGGAGATGGTTGAGGCCCTCAAGCAGGACATCCGCGAGTTTAAGGAGAAGAACGGTTGCTCTCGTATCGTAGTCCTTTGGGCTGCTTCCACCGAGATCTACGTTCCCGTCTGCGAGAAGATTCACTATCGTCTTGCCGACCTTGAGGCTGCCATGAAGGCCGACGACCGCGAGCATGTGGCTCCTTCAATGTGCTATGCCTATGCAGCCCTCACCGAGGGTGCCCCCTTCATCATGGGCGCTCCTAACACCACAGTGGATATTCCCGCCATGTGGGAACTTGCCGAGCAGACCAAGATGCCTATCGCCGGTAAGGACTTCAAGACGGGTCAGACCCTCGTCAAGAGCGGTTTCGCTCCTATCATCGGCACCCGCTGCCTCGGCTTGCACGGATGGTTCTCTACCAATATCCTCGGCAACCGCGACGGACTCGTGCTCGACGAGCCAGCCAACTTCCACACCAAGGAGGTGAGCAAGCTCTCTACACTCGAGACAATCCTCAAGCCCGACGTGCAGCCCGACCTCTACGGCCATGGCAACGACGAGGACACACAATACTACCACAAGGTGCGCATCAACTACTATCCTCCACGCAACGACAACAAGGAGGGATGGGACAACATCGACATCTTCGGATGGATGGGCTATCCAATGCAGATCAAGATCAACTTCCTCTGCCGCGACTCTATCCTCGCAGCTCCTCTCTGTCTCGACCTCTGCTTGCTGAGCGACCTTGCCGCACGTGCCGGACGCTATGGCATACAGCGATTCCTCAGCTTCTTCCTCAAGGCTCCTATGCACGACTACACCCAGGGCGAGGAGGCTGTCAACCACCTCTATCAGCAATACACCATGCTCAAGAACGCCATCCGCGAGATGGGCGGCTATGAGGCTGACGAGGAAATTGATTAATATACATAATTAGGAATTAGGGATTAGGAATTAGGAATTGCTGCACATGATGTTTTGCGGAAGCATTTTCATTCCTAATTCCTCATTCCTCATTCCTAATTTAATTTAGATGAAGGTTTTCAGAATAACACTTTTTTTGCTCCTCCTTTTTATGGTTCTGCCGATGAAGGCACAGCTGAGGGGCTATATCATCGATGAGGCCACCGGTGACTCCATTCCCTATGCCTCATGTATCTACCGCGGCCATAATGTGGCTGTGGCGTCAAATATCAACGGACATTTCACTATCGCCCGCCATGAAGGATGGGTGCTCACGTTCAGTGCAGTGGGATATGTATCCAAGTCAATCACCATAACGGCTTCAACCAAGCAGAATTTCAACGTCAAACTAAAGCCCGACACCAAGGCTCTGAAGGAAGTCGTAGTAAAAACGAAAAGGAAACGATATAGCAGGAAAAACAATCCTGCCGTCGAACTGATGAAGAAGGTGGTGGAGGCGAAGAAACGCACCGACCTCGACAACCGCGACTACTATCAGTATAACAAATACCAGAAACTCACTCTCGCACTCAACGATATCACTCCCGAAAAACTCGAAGAGCCCAAGATGAAAAAGAAACCTTGGCTCAAGGACCAGGTGGAGAAATGCGAATACAACGGCAAACTCATTCTGCCCGTCAGTGTGGATGAGACCGTCACGCAGAAGATCTACCGCAAGCATCCCCACTCCGAGAAGAATATCGTCAAGGGGCAGAACTCCACGGGAGTGAACGACCTCTTCCATACGGGCGACATACTCAATACAGTATTGAAGGACGTATTTACCGACGTCAATATCTACGACGACCAGATACGACTCCTGCAGTACCCCTTCACATCGCCCATCGGCAAGGATGCCGTGGCGTTCTATCGCTATTATATCATGGACACCCTGTATGTGGAGCGCGACAAGTGCATCCACCTCCACTTCCTGCCCAACAACCAGCAGGACTTCGGATTCCGTGGCGACATCTATATCCTTGCCGACTCGTCGTATCAGGTGAAGCGATGCGAGCTCACCATCCCCAAGAAGAGCGACGTCAACTTCGTCGAGAACATGAAGATTGTGCAGGAGTTCACACAGTTGCCCGACAGCACATGGGTGCTCTCCGTTGACGACATGCTTGCCGAGTTGAAGATGGCCTCGTTCATCAGGGATGTTGCCGTCATCCGCACCACACGCCTCACCGACTATGCCTTCGACCCCCTGCCCAAGCAGCTCTTCAAGGGTAAGGCAAAGGACGTGAAGGAAGCCGACGCCATGATGCGCGACGAGGCTTTCTGGAACAAGTATCGACAGGTGTCGCTCACCAAGAGCGAGAGCAAGATGGATGCCTTCGTCAACAACCTCGCCCAGATAAAGGGATTCAAGTATATCATCTTCGGACTCAAGGCCCTCATCGAGAACTACGTCGAGACGGGCAATCCCAGCAAGGTGGACATCGGTCCTATCAACACCATGCTCACCAGCAACACGGTGGATGGACTGCGCACACGTATCTCCGCACAGACCACCGCCAAACTCAATCCCCATTGGTTTGCCTCGGGATATTTCGCCCGCGGATGGAAGAGTCATAAGAACTACTACATGGCCGACCTCACATATTCCTTCAACAAGAAGGAGTATCTGCCGCGCGAGTTCCCCAAGCGCACGCTCACATTGTCATCTACCTACGACATCATGGCTCCCTCCGACAAATTCATGAAGACCGACAAGGACAACGTCTTCACCTCGTTCAAGTGGAGCAAGGTAGATAAGATGATGTTCTATAATCGTCAGGAAATCAAGTATGAGCGCGAGGAAGACTGGGGATTCAAGACCACCCTCGGCTTCAAGGCAGAGGAGAACGAGGGAGCCCTCGGTCTCGACTTCACTCCACTCAGTGAGTTGTCCCGTCTATATACCGATGTCGATGGTTCTACTGCCATGCCACGCTCGCACAAGTTCCGCACCTCCGAGTTTCATGTAGAGTTCCGCTATGCCCCCGGCGAGACATTCATCAACACCAAGCAACGCCGACTCAAGATCAATCTCGACGCGCCAGTGTTCACCCTCGGACATACCGTCGGCATCAAGGGATTCCTCGGTGGCGACTATCGCTACAACTATACCGAGGCAAACATCTACAAGCGCTTCTGGATGAAGTCGTGGGGTAAGATAGACTGCTATCTCAAGGGAGGCATACAGTGGAACCAGGTGCCTTATCCTCTGCTCATCATGCCCGAGACCAACCTCAGCTATATCATTCAGGACGAGACCTTCGAGCTCATCGACAACATGGAGTTCCTCAACGACCGTTTCGCCTCGCTCTATATCTCGTGGGACTTCAACGGCAAGATATTCAACCGCATACCGCTCCTGAAGAAACTCAAGTGGCGCGAGTACATCGGATTCCGCTGCCTGTGGGGCGGACTCTCTGACAAGAACAACCCCTTCCTCGAGCAGAATGCCCAGAGCGACATCCTCATGATGTTCCCCGAGGGCTGTCATGTCATGGACTCTAAGAAGCCCTACTACGAGCTTTCTGTCGGCATCCACAACATCTTCAAGCTCATCCACGTTGAGTACGTCCGCCGTCTCAACTATCATTATGCTAACACCCACAAGGACGGAGTGCGCTTCATGGTGCGCATGACGTTCTAAAAAAGTGACAATGGCGGACTATCTATCAGTCCGCCATTGTCGTTTATAGGACATTTATTTTGCATCCACGATTATGAGTGATATTCTCTGCTTGCGTCGAAGAGCCTTGCGCACTCGCTCATAGATACGTTTGTAATAGAATGCACTCTTGGTGACAACGCCCGGAATGAGATATTTGCCCACGATGAATGATTGGCTACGGATATTATATACACCGTTGCCCATTAGGGCATAGCGTCGGAATGTTCCGGTGGATGTGATTGGATATTCTCCCTGCTTGAGGGCATGATGTGCGTTCTCGGCAGTGTGTGCCACTACCACTCCATCGATTTTCAGTATTCCGTCGATGGTGTCTTTCTTATATCTGATGCGTTGAAGATAAATATTCATAATTAACAAATTAACAATTTAACAAATTAACAAATTAACGATTTAACAATTTCTGAACATAGTATTCGGCAAAGTCCTTGCAGCCTTCGGGCAACTGGTGCCGGGTGATACGGTCGGTCACCTCACGTAATTTAAGGAACAGTCGTTCGCCTGGTTTGTCGTTGTCGGGATACATGTGTAGCGCGAGTCCGCTAAGCGGTCGGAGGTCGTCGGGCTTGAGCAGTGTGGCCGATGGAATGGCTATGGCCTTGTGTCCTGCCGACATCATAGCCCAGCAGTCGCTACAACCCTCGGTGACGAAGAGCGGTTCGTCGGGTTTCAGCATACGTAGTATCTGTAGGTTATACACGTGGCATTGGCTTCCCTTGAGAAATCTGAACCGCGGTTCGCCCTCGATTTTCTTTTTCGCATATTGTCCGAGGTATCTCCACTGTATGCTCTTCAGTCGTCCGTCGAGTCCGAAGTAGGGAATAATCAGATGCGAGTCATTGCTGTTGATGCCGCACCATCGGATTACCCTTGGGTCGAGTTTTCTCTCGTCGAAGAGGAAAGCCTTTGCCGCATCGGTGATTGTGGGATGTTCCACAAGATATGTCAACCTTGAGATGTCAGGAGCCTTGACCTCTTGATGCTTTTCTACCTCTATCACCTGTCGTCTTTTCACTCCCCTCATTGGTTTTTCAGAGTCGTTGGCAATGGTTATGCCGAATGTCTGTGCCAACCACCTCACGGCATCCCTGAAATTGAGCCCTTCCACCTGCATGCAAAGGTCGATAGGTCCGCCATAGTGGTCGCACACGTAGCATCTGAATTTGTTCTTGCCCACATTGAAGTGTAGCGACGGCTTCGAGTCGTTGTGATAGGGGCACAGAGACCAATGTCGTGCCACCTTGAGTCCTAAGGTGTCAGCCACCTGCTCGATAGGCAGCAGGCTGACTTTCTGAATGTCGTTTTGCTCAATCATATCTTCTCATTTCTCATTTCTCATTTCTCACTTCTCATTTCTCACTTCTCAATATCTCAACTTCTCATACACGTTCTTTGCCGTCTTCCTTATCCATCCCTTGGCGTTCCATTGGCTGAGGAAGAAACGGGCGTCGGTGGATAGCTCGTTCTTGGTGATGAGTTCTTCGAGTTGCGCTCGGGTGAACGTGGTGGTGAGTTGGTCGATGAGAGCCTTGCGGCTGTCGATTTTCGCCCCTGCCAATCGCTTCATGTAGTAGTCCTCATACTGTTGTCCCCAACGGTTGTTGGTGGACTTCAGACAGAAGTCGGCCATAAAACTGTAGAACTTACGGCATAGTTTGCGAATTTCCTGTTCGGAATGTAGCTCGCGTCCGGCCATCTCGTTGTCGAGCAGATAGAGGTGATAGAGCAGACCGGTGCATCTGAAGGCGTTGACCGATGCACGCTTGCGGAATGAGTCGATGGAGAGGTAGCCCTTCACTCCGCGGTCCTTCATGTCCTTCACCTGTCGGCACATCTTGTTGGTCCACTTGTCGATGTCGGCAAAGAGCCACGACATGTCGAGATTGATCACGGGTTGCAGTCCGCCGTGCTCGTCGTAAGTCTGCCTCATCAGCAAGTCGAGCATCCGCTTGATGTTGGCTTCCTGTTCGGGTGTGAAATCCTCAAAGTGGGCAGGGTTGGCTCCCGTCTCGTCCTCCAGTGTGCAGATGATAGCCCTTGAGCATCCTCCTCCCACAATCTCGCGCTTGGTGAACACGTCGTCCACATCGCCTGGCGTGCCGCAGAACATCGAGCAAATCTGCACGTCGGCAATTGCCGAATATGAATTGTCGGAGGCGAAATCCTGTCCGAATTTCGAACCGATGTCGTATGCCACTCTCATGACAGTTCTGAGATTCGAAAACCCCGATTTGCCAGCGTCGTTCACCTGTGCCAATTCCTCAGCCCACATCCAGAATGTGAGATAGTCTCCTAAGATGCGCTTATAGAAATCGGCACGCTTCACGATGACCGTCTTAGATGTGGATGGCGGAAGACATCTGATGGTGGTTTTCGGAGCTTCGCCAATCTTCTCGTTCTGAGTGCGGGCGTTCTTCTTCTCGCGGTATTCCTGCTCTTGGCGTCTCTGCTTTTCGTCGAGAGCCTCAAGTGTGGGGGTGATAATCTGCTCGACCACATCGGCAAAGCATCCCTTACCTGTGCTGGGCGGCCCCTCGAACACCACCTGCAGATGGCATGCGTGACGCCTCTTGCGGTCGTAGGGATAGGCCATCCTGATGCGGCAGTCGATAGCCCCGAGGGGCGAGAACAGCGATAGCATGATGGGCACCTTGCGCTTCATTGGAGCCGTGATGAGGTTCTCGCGGAAGATACTCGGGAAGAGAGTCTCCCTGAATGGCAGCTTCACATAGTCGGCAGTCTTGAATGGCGCGAGATCTTCGTCCTCGTCCACCTCCGTGACTACGGCAGCAGGCACTGCCGCAGTCTCCTTGAAAATGTCTTTTTCTTCACTCATGATTTGTTTATGTTTTAGTCAATCACGTTGAATGCATTCAGTATCTCTGAATACACGTCAAAAGCTAACATGCTGCGGTCGAGGCTCTTGCTGGCCTGTATCGTCTTCATGTGAATCTGATACTTGCCGTCCTGCCGGTGCACGAGCGAGCAATACTTGCCGTCGTAGAGTTTAGGGTTGCGCCTCACGCTCTTCACCTTCACGGCCTCCTCAAATCTGAATCCGTCGTCCGTGCGTGAGATTACTCCGTTGAGGCAGCCGTTGTTGTCGAGCCTCTCCGATGTTGTCTGAAACTGGCACACCAAGTTGGTGGCATTAAAAATCTTTTTTTCCATAATCGTGTTTTTTTTATGTTAGTAATCCAATTCCTTGATGAAGTGTGACAAGGGTGTGAGGTCGCGGTCGGGCCGTAAAAAGATGTCGGGTTTGTAACGAATGCGTGACAGATCCACTCTGCTCCAACAGCTAATATCCACATCATACTGCTTCAGGCATTGCCCGATAATAACCCTTGACACTTCAAACATCGACAGGCTGCCCTTATAATCGGCCGACTTGCCTAAGTTAGTCACAACCGCTATAGCCTTGTCGTTGAGATAGAAATACATCTTCACGAATGGCCAGTGGCGCAGATGCTCCGCCATCAACTTTTGGTTCTCAGGCTTGAGCGTAGTGATAAAACATTGATAGTAATATTTTCTTTTCATTTTTTTGTTTATGTCGAGAGGAATGGTTGTCTCTCGAATCCGTTGCAAAGGTATTGATGACTCAAATGCTCAATCATTTTTTTTCGTACGATTTGAGTCAAGATTGCAGTTTATGTCATATATTGCTGATTGTCAGAGAGAAATATTTTTTATCAAATAAAAGTTTTTTTCAGTTATTGACTCAGTCAATGGTGCAGTCAAAAAAAAGTGGGAAAAAAGATGCAAATCCTTTGGCAGTAAGCGAAATATTTTGTAATTTTGCATTTTGTATCACAAACGCTTTATTTATGGCAAAGAAAAGGAGCATTGACGAATATATGATACGCACATTGTCGTATTATCAGTCTCAGGGTGGCATTTACTCTGAGATTATCACGCTATTGATGCAACTAAGGGAGAAAAAAGGCTATCGCAATCTCATTCCGCTGCCTGCAAAGGTGCTCAATGCCGCTTCATATTACTATGACGAGATGAAGGATGGAAATTATGTTATTGCTGATAGTAAGTCACGTATTCTTATAGCGAGCGTAGTGGTGATAATAGCTGCTGCCGACAACAACGAGGATATAAGGCAAAAGATGATGGATTTGGTGGAAAAAGACAAGACGTATTTCACTCATTTCGCAAAACTCTTGAAGAAACAGAATGATGACATAGTCTATAAGACGGTGATAGATAGTCTGAGGGCTGCAAACAAGAAACTGCAATCTCAATCAAAGGCAAAAGACTCTGTTATCGACGGACTATTAGACTCATTGTCTCTTGCTTCGCAGGATATGGATGCTTTGTCAGCCGAATTGGCGACAGCGGAGAAGCGATGCCAAATAGCCGAGCAGAATAAATACGAGGGCAGTTCGCTTGACAGATATTTCACTCTCGACAACACTCTTAAATGGATAGCCACCCGCAAGCAGTATATATATGTTGATCAGGTGTTCCGCATGCTGTCC
>JBJEAY010000245.1:0-2590 GCA_051869575.1 Prevotella sp.
AACAATATAAACACAGCCACTCCAATAAAAGCAAAGGTTTTCCATTTTGACTTAGCCGCTGTTTCTACTGGCTGAGGAATTTCTCCCTTCTGTTCCTCTGCATTGTCTTTGACCTCAACCTCTTTAGATACCATTCTTTTTGTACTGCGTGGATCTTCTTTGGGAAGCTCAACGCCGATTTTCTTAGCCTTAGAATACCAATTGTCGTAATCGGACAATATAGTTCCAGTCAGTTCCTCAAGTTCAAATGGCTTAAGTCTATCCCATGTATTAAGAGACAAACAGTTATGCATTATCTCATTAAGCTTTTCACTCCACCCAGTACTCAGATCAGCCATCTCTCCGCCATTTTTTAGGAAAATACCTCCCATTCCTGCAAATGGCAGTTCACCCTCTGCAAGTTCATAAATTGATGCTCCAAGTGACCAAATATCACTTGCTGTGACAGGAGAGGGATTCTTCGAGAACCTTTCAGGCCCCATGTATGCTGTAGCTCCTGCTTTAAGTGCGCGAGTTGATTGTGCTTTCAATGTACTTCTAATTCTTTTGCTTATTCCAAAATCAGAAATAAGGAAAGAACCATCCATATCAACTAATATATTGTCAGGTTTTATGTCCTGATGAACTATCGGGTCTGGTGTCTGATTATGAAGATAGGCAAGCCCAGAAGCTACATCGTGAATGAATTTCCAAATGAATTTTTCATCTTTGGCCGAGGGCGATAAATTTCCAATTGCCTTTGACGAAGAACCCTTTGCGCAATATTTCATAATCAGGAAAGGACGAGTCTTCCATGTCTCATATTTCTCAGTTATCACAAGATTAGGATGATTAAGTCCATAAGCCACCTTATATTCGCTTAAGAACTCTTCACGTCCTTTCTCATCAAGCGATAGATATAGTTTTATTGCAACATCTTTGTTTTCTTCAAGGTCACGTGCCATCCACACTTCACCAAAACTCCCACTACCAATATATTGTATAAGTCTATATCGGTCGTTGATAACTAATCCAACTTTCAATTCATCCATAGTAATATATGTTTTATTCCTGATGATTTATCTTTTTTTTTACAGTGTCTTTAATTTCAGTCAATTCACTTATAGGTGTTTCTTTTTTTTCAGTGTTCTTAGTTCCAATTTTATGCAAAGTTTCCTTTAGTGGCGTTGATATTCTAATAGTTTCTCCGCCATGAGCTTTTGGTTCACCCTTAGGCTTTGTTGATGTATCAACAGGAGCTTCCTGCTTAATATATACAGTATCCTTTTGCAGAGGAACTTGTTTACCCGTATTAGAGAATACCTTAAACATCACACAACATACACCAATAATTATTATTGCGATGCCACATAGAAAAGCAATCATTCCCCGTTTTGACACATGTATGTGTAAACTGTTGGATATGTTTTTATTTGCGGAATCCGAAGATGTTATTGGTTGCCTTATGTTCCTTAATGTTGTGTTTTGAGAATCCGAATCCTTAATTGCTCCTTCAGCTATAGTGCTCTCTTCTCCATTTTCACCACCTAATATTTCTTTTGAAAGTTTCGGCATTGAATCAGCTCCACTGCATATTTTGCAAAGAATAGCTGTTACATTATCATACCAATCTGCCTTTTCTGCCGCTGCAAATAATTCATCTTTGCATTTCAATAAATCATCTTTATTGGCAGCAATAAGATCCTCAATATTATCTCCTTCGATCAATTGCCCATCCTCATAGGTCTTATGATCTCTCAAGACACCGCTTAGTCCATCACTACATAATAAAATGATGTCATTATTGGACAATGTATATAGTCGAGATTCTGGTTCTGCAGTTTTTGTCGTGTCTCCAAGAGAGCGCAAAACTACATTGCCTTGCGGATGGTCAAAGGCTTGATCATAGGTTATGACCCCCTTGTCAACAAGACTTTGCACATAGCTATGATCCTTGGATATTGGTTGAAGACCATTTATTGGATTATAGATGTATGCACGACTATCTCCTATCCAGCTAATGGATAGTTCATTATTTGCTATCCATACCATAATCATGGTGCTTCCCATTCCTTGATGCCCCTTATGGTTTTTGACATCTTGCTTTATCCTTTTATCGGCTTCAATTATGGTCTTTTCCATATAAGCCTTCCGGCTTTCGTGTGTAGAAGCTATATCGGGTGTGATTTTTCCAGGTGCAAAGAAATCTTTCACAGTATCAATTGCGATACCAGAAGCCACTTCTCCTGCGTTTTGTCCCCCCATACCATCTGCTACGACCATGAGTACGCCCTCTTCGGACAAGGTTGTTACTTGTCCGAAAGAGGGTTTGGGTTCTTTGCCTGACAAATCTGCGTCAGTAAAGAAATTGTCTTCGTTGCCATTCAGATATGCCTCTGGATTATATTTACCTGCAGCATCTGTATATGCAACTAATTGAAATTGTATGGTCATTTCTTTTTCTTACTCTTTTTCTTTTGCGAATCATTACTTTTTCCTGAATCAGGAATTTCGGTGAGGGTATCATCTGCTTTTATCGGCTCTACTTTTGATGGAGCCGCCACCTTGCTGGTTTTAAAAGGTACATATACGAACCAATTGCTTATTACCT
>JBJEAY010000246.1:0-2588 GCA_051869575.1 Prevotella sp.
GGTAGTCTTAATGGCACCCCCTCTATCCAATGGAATCCAATCTGGGGCTATGAGGGAATCTTTGATGGCAAGGGCTACACAATCAGCGGATTGTATTATAAAACAACTGACAAAGATGGTGATAGTTATGGTCTTTTCGGCTCTATTGGAAGCAACGCCGAGATACGCGATTTGGGTATCGTAGATTCTTATTTCGATGGAATCAATTCAGTCGGCGGTGTGTGCGGATCTAATAATGGCACCATCAAGAACTGCTATAACACAGGCGTTGTTAGTGGCAAACATGATCAGATTGGCGGTGTGTGCGGATATAATAATGGCACCATCAAGAACTGTTATAACAGCGGCAAAGTAATCTGCGAACAGGATTATGCCGGCGGTGTGTGCGGAGCTAATTTTGGAACCATCGAAAGTTGTTATAACACAGGGGCGGGCAAGTGTAGCTATTCTATCGGCGGTGTGTGCGGATCTAATGTTGGCACCATCAAGAACTGCTATTACCTTAGCGGCACAGCCACAGGCGGTATAAATGGTGCGGATGTGGCAGGCTCGGCAGAGGGCAAGAGCGCAGATAAGTTCAATAGCGGCGAGATATGTTACCTGCTTAACGGTTCGTCGCCAGATGGCGCATGGGGACAGCAAATCGGAACGGACGGCATTCCTGTTCCCGGCAGCGACAAGACGGTATATGAAGTAAACCTGCTTTGCGGCGGAGTGCACGCTGTGGGCAAGACATACGCCAACAGCAATGAGGACGTAACCATTGCACACAAACTGCCTGAGGCCGCCAACTTCAACGCTGAGAAGAATATATATGATAAGGTGTGTCAGAGAGAAGGATGCGGAGAAACATTTTATTACGCCAATGCTGCCGGCACCATCGAAGCCACACCTTATGACGACGCAACAGAGTTTACTGTGGCAAACTATCCATTGCAGGATGCCACGACGTATGACAATAAGGCAGTGTTCACAGCTACCAACTTCATCTATACCCGCACGTTCAGCAATGCCAATTGGACCACATGGTATGTGCCATTTGACTTGACGCTGACCCAAGATATTTGCGCACATTATGACTTCTCGCGCATCAACAACGTGCATCAGTATGACGACGATGGCGACGGCAATGCCGACCGCACCGTGGTGGAGAGCTTCAGACAGATGCCAGGCGTAACTCTAAAGGCCAATTATCCTTATCTCGTTAAGCCTGTATGGGAAGGCGACTTGAATATGGTGTTGCCTCTTAAAGGTGTGCAGCCTGCATTGGCAGAGACAAACAGCATCGACTGCCAGAGCGTGGATTTCTCATACACCTTCACGGGTACATACACCGGAATGGGCGAGGTCGGATCCAGCTATTATGATCCATATACAATATGTGAAGATAATAAGTGGATGCACTTCGCAAGTCTTAATCCTATGCGCCACTATCTCACTATCCATTCGCGCAACGCATCATCTCCATCACCAGCCTCAATGCGCAGCATCATGCTCTCCGTTGTCGGCGACGAGGATACTACGGGCATCGTGAAGTTGTATGACGAAGAGCGCAAGGCGAGCGAGACCTATGACATCTCAGGTCGCCGTCTGCCCGCAGGAAGTCAGCGCGGATTGGTGATTGAGAATGGAAAGGTGGTTTTCAAGAAATAATGATTTTAAACATAGAAGAATATGAAAAAGTACATTAAACCGGAATTGACAGTTTACGAAATGGAGCATACGCAGTTATTGGCGGGCTCTACTGATGAGACGATAATTGATACTGAAAGTGGAAACATCGGCAATCCCAATTAACTGTGGATAATATCTCATCAACAAAAGCAAATGCCGCAATAGGCGACAATGCCTGTTGCGGCATTTTATTTTGTATGCCGCGGGTGAGACGCCCACGCCCCCCAGTGGCATCCGCATATTTTTTTATAAGAACATCGTCATATATATTGGTAGATAGAGCGTATTCCCCTCTTTCCGCAAATCCTTGGTATATACAATATAACTCCTTTCTACCCTGCTGGAGTATTTCTCACAAAAGCGATCTATGGAGACATGTGACTTGTAACCCGAAGACTTCACTTCCACGGGTTTGAGTTTTGCCCCGTCGGCAATCAGGAAATCCACTTCGTGATAATTCTTGCCATCCTCACGTAAGAACGTGTGATAGAATAGTCTATGACCGTTAGCCCTTAACATCTGGGCAACCATATTCTCGAAGACATAACCAAGATTGACACTCAACTTGTCACCCAATAACTTGCTGTATATCACGTTCTCTGTAAATTTCTTATCCCAGAAAGCAAGAGTTACGAATATACCTGTGTCAGCTACATACATCTTGTATTTTCCCAAATTCTGCGTAAGGGCCATACCAATGTTAGGGTCATCACATGAAGTGAACCCAAGAAGTTGGACCTCGGGATGCGGAGCCATAGCCCTATACTGTGTTATGTCGCCCTTCCTGGGCTATGGCTACGCGTCGTTATACCGCAGGCGAGACGCCTGCGCCCCCAGAGGCTCCGCATTGAAACCGAATGAAAACGCATTTTGGCTAAATCATACTCAAATCAAGTATGACAAAATGAATATCA
>JBJEAY010000247.1:0-2587 GCA_051869575.1 Prevotella sp.
GGTATGAAATTATATTCAAAAGCAGTGCAGACATCTGCGCCAAGTATAGTCAACTTCCTAATCATGTCAAGATCCAAGTCAGCCATGGCATCATTGATAGACTTAGACAAGAAGCCGTATTCATTAACGTAATTGCCTTCACTATCTTCTTCGGGATCCTTGCAATCAAAAACATCCCCTCCTTCATGTCTATACGAACGAAGAATAAGTGTCGGTTCTATCTCATACATTTTGTCATTTGGCACCACCCAAAAGTCAATGTCGTCAGGCAGTTTGTCTGCCACCTCTTGATAGCGACCTTCGAGAAGCATACTCTTGTCAACACATGCAATTGGATGTAATTCCTTGTCATAGACAATAATCTCATCATCCATCTTAGGATGATACCCACTACTGCAATCACATATATGAGTAAGCGACTCACCATCGAAAATGAGAATATGCCTAACAATAGACTTCTCATATTCAACGATATTGCCACTTCGGAAGTACTCTTCAATCTTCCTCGACTTCATCTTATTGTAATTAGCCATCTTGCAGGTTTCCCAACTTACATCAGTACTTTTGTCATCCGATGAAGCCAGCATCGAGAAAAGCAATCCGTAATACAATTTCCTAAGAACATCAGCCTCATCGCATAAACCAGAGAATGAGGGATATCTATTATAACATGGCTCAACATCCACTTTCACATGGTTATCCAAGCGAGTCAATCGCACAATGTTATCGTCGGAATCATCATCTAATAATAATTCCGTGACACCATTGTCCAGGTACATTTCCAGACTTTGGGATATTTCTTCGAAAGCACAACTCCAGCAAGTCATCTCTTCTGCAAAGCGATGCTCACCTATTCTGATTGTATATGAAATACAATCAAAATACCTGCGGTCAGACTCCTTTGTTACCTCAAAATGAAAATTTTCAGCCATAATTACAACTAATTAACATTATTTTATTGCATAATCGATAATATATCATTAATTTTGCACCCGACAATAGGATTGATGGTCGCATTGGTAGCGGGACACCCTTTTTTCGAAGGCTGTATATTGCAAGGTTCAAGTCCTTAGCCAATCCTATTGTTTTTATTATCAATCCGTCGAGGCTTCAATAATTGAAGTCTCGACGTATAGAGTTATTATTTCACTTCTACACCATACAATCCGAAGAACATTTCTATGGTATCCTTTGGCTGGTTGTCAATCACTTTTCTTGCCAACTCGCCTACCCTTTCCCATATACCAGTGAACTCAATGGTACCGAGAGCATACAGAAAATCGTTCGTCATATTATAGAGTGTTTTTATATCATTCAGAATCACATCCTTATTTATCTCCCTGTTCTGCACATTGTAAGGATCTGTTCCATTATCCATCACATAGTAGCCAATACCATAAAGTAATTCGAGCAACTCGTCCCCATCAGGCAATTCCGCAGCCACCTCCGAGGAACAAGCAGGGATTTCGTCAATCATTTCAACCTTTTTGTTGCCATCCTTCATATTGTCAAAATACTTACTCTCAACACTCTGCATCTCAGATGCCAACTTTGCGAAGTCATCCTCCCAATTCTCAATGCTGTCAGCCAACATCGTAATGGCAAGACTCTGCTCGTCGGTAAGCTCCATGTCATCCAATTTCTGTGCTTGGAACAACATTGCCTTACTCAATTCCTCCGCATTACTTGACAGATAATGCAGACCTTCAAATTTCGACTCCAAAGCAGAAGTCTTTATGACTTTATTCTTCTTTTTGGATGTGGTTTTCTTCTCCAGAACATTTGAATTATCGGCAATCTTCTTTCCAACTTTCAGTTGACAAAATAGCCATTCTATAGGCTCGGGATTGAACATAGAATAGAATTTCTGATTATTTCCGTCCTCATCTTGCAAGTAGAATAGTCCTGTTGCTGGTTCTGGCTCTAACTCAAATCTCAAAGCCTCCCCTTCGCGTTCAAACCTTACAGTTTTAAACGTCTTTTTCTTTCCTTCTTCGTCAATCAGGACTGGTTCACAATCTTCGTTGACATCAAATTCAAATACCTTTTCATCATTATCTTTATCTGACCAACCTGAAATTACTTCCCACCCCTCTTTATCCACAGGAACAACCAGTTCACTGCCTTCAGCCTTAGGGTATTTCAGTTCAACCTTATGTGCGGGTGGCAAGTTGTTTTCATCTATTTCATAGTCAAACAGATGAAGTTTCCCCTTGACATCACATATCGGTTCATCAAATAGATAAGCATTGTCAAGCACCCATTTCAGTTGACCTTCTCCAGCATCCCAAAGCGAGTCTGTCTCTTCTTTTATATCGACCAAATCTACATAGCCAATTATGGCATTACTTGGCATATCCTCAAAGTACGGAAGATTGCCAAAAGTCTGATTGTTCAATATCGACGAAGCCCATTCCACTGGAATTTTGTCCAAGATAGTCTTTGAGGCTTTCTTACTTGCATGAATTAATATCCTACCTGGATTCTCTTTCGGTTTCCATGTACGATTCTCTACGTCCTTAATGCCAGCGCATATCAGTGATGCCCATGGCTGCTGTACTGAAATTGTTTTCATAATATTAGATCG
>JBJEAY010000248.1:0-2582 GCA_051869575.1 Prevotella sp.
GTGGAGGAAGGATTGATAAAGGAGTGGTGGCAAATAGCCTTTCACATACTTATGATATCAAGGTGAACATGGACAATCCCACCCACACCGTTCTCCCCGGAATGGTATGTAAGGTCAAGATAGCCCTTGGGGGTAATGCCTCAGGAGCATGTACTGTTCCCGTGAATGCCGTGCAGAAGTATTATGACGGAAGATATTTCGTTTGGTGCGTCAACAATGGAAGGGCGCAGCGTCAGATGGTCAAACTGGGCACTGCCACCGGTGACAGGATAGGCATTGCCGAGGGGATAAGCAACGGCGACACCATCGTTGTCAGTGGCTATCATAAACTGAGTGAGAACACCTTAATCAGCATGTGAACATGAAGAAGAGAAACTGGATAGAATGGTTGATGCACAACTATAGGTTGACGTTCCTCCTCTTCGCCATCTGTTTTGCCTTGGGATTCGTCGGCATCGACAGGATGGCAAAGGCGGAATTTCCCGACTTCGTGATACGTCAGGGTGTGGTGGTTGCGGTATATCCCGGTGCCACTGCCGAGGAGGTGGAGGAACAGGTGGCGCGCCCCTTGGAACGCTATCTCTTCACTTTCGACGAGATAAAGCGCAAGAAAACCACATCTACTTCGTCGGCAGGCATGTGTATGGTGATGGTGGAACTGAATGACGATGTCGATAACAAGGATGAGGTGTGGTCGAAGATACGCCACGGTATCAACGGCTTTAAGGCCTCTCTTCCCAAGGGGGTGCTTGACATTGTCGTTGACGATGACTTCGGCTCTACTTCCGCCCTCCTGCTTGCCATTGAAAGCGACCGACGGTCTTATCGTGAACTGAAGGAATATACCGACGAACTTGCCGACCGCCTGCGTCGCATACCGGCTGCCGACAATGTTCAGGTAGTTGGCGAGATAAAGGAGCAAATCAGTATATATGTTGACCGCAGCCGCCTTTCGGCCTACGGTATCGGACAGATGCAGTTGATGCAGCACCTGCAGTCGGCAGGACTGACCACCATGTCGGGTAATTTGCAGAATGGCGACAAAGATATAGCCATTCATGTGAAACCCTCTGCCAACAGTATAGGTGAGATAGAAAACACCATCATCTTTACCGACAACTCCAATCATGTAGTGCGTGTCAAGGATATTGCCACTGTCAGGAAAGAGTACGACAAGAAGGATAGCTATATAGAGTTTTCAAGTAACAAGGATTCTGACCAACGACAGGGCAAACCAAGCATCGTCCTGTCATTGGAGATGAAACCGGGAAACAATATTGTGCAGTATGGCGAGGATGTGGATGAGGTGCTGCGTGATTTCGAGGCCAACTATCTGCCCGCCGACGTAAAGGTACACAATATTGCCGACCAGTGCAAGGTGGTGGAGAAGTCGGTGGTTGATTTCCTCATCAATCTCGTTGAGTCGATGCTTATCATCATCATCGTGATGATTTTGCTCTTTCCGTGGCGCACGGCAGTTGTGGCAGGCTGCATCGTTCCGCTCAACACACTGATATCGGTGGGAATCATGTATCTTTGTGGCATCCCGCTCAACACAGTCACCTTTGCCGGACTGATTATCGTGATGGGAATGGTGGTGGACAATGCCATCGTCGTGTTGGATGGTTATCTGGAATATCTCGGCAAGGGATTGAGTCGTTGGCATGCGGCTGTCGCCTCGGCACGTCAGTATTTTATGCCGATGGCTTTGGCCACCATGTGTCTCTGTGCCATCTTCTTCCCCTTCCTTTTCGTGATGATTGGAATGATGGGCGATATGATGGAGTTCCTCCCATGGACGATTGCCATCAATCTTGCCGTGTCATTGCTCTTGGCTGTGGCGGTGATACCCATCTTGGAGGTGTGGCTCGTGAGGCTGCCATCCGGGGAGAAGAAAAAGGATATCACTTACCATGTCCAGAGAATATATGAGAAGGTGTTGTCGTGGACGTTCCGCAATCCTTGGACAACCATCATTGGCGCATTAGGTCTTGTGATAGGTAGTGTCGTTGTCTTCGGTTCGCAGATAAAACTCAGGATGATGCCTTATGCCGAGCGCAATCAGTTTGCCGTGGAGATAACGCTCACCCCGGGAAGTGGTCTCGACGAGACAAAGAGCATTGTGGATTCCGTGTGCCGTCAGCTGAACGCCGACGAGCGTGTGGTCAGTGTCACATCGTTTGTAGGCTGCTCCTCGCCTCGTTTCCATGCTGCCTACGCCCCTAAGCCGGGAGGACGCAACTATGCCCAACTGATTGTGAATACAACTTCGGACAAGGACACGGAGGACTTGCTCGACGAACTGGAGCCGATGAGCGACCGCTTTCCCAATGCCTTTGTTAAGTTCAAGCAGTTGGACTATCAGAATTTCACTCCTTTTGAGTATCGTTTCTATGGCGAGGATGCCGACTCTCTCCGTCGTGTTGCCAATGACGTGATGAACAGAATGCGTCAGGACTCTCGCGTGATGAACGTGAAGACCGACTGGGAGAATCCTCACCCGTATGTTGACGTGGAGCTTGACCCCGTAAGGTAGGGTGTTCAAAATTGTCTATATCAACGAGACATTTTTTCAACCTGTA
>JBJEAY010000249.1:0-2577 GCA_051869575.1 Prevotella sp.
GGCACTCGATAACCATAGTGCAAAGACCGAATACCACCATTCGGCATCTTGCATCGATGGGTCCAAACTTGTCAATGAACAGAGAACTGCTTATGATACAGATGTCGATGATAATCAATGCCTTGCCAAGCGATATGTTGTGATATTTGTTGATTACGGCAGCAATAATGTCGGTTCCTCCCGTACTTCCGTTGTTAAGAAAGACTATGGCGAGAGCCGTACCCGTCATCATACATCCTATCATCAGCGACATGAAGTCGTTGCCCTCGCCAAGCAGTTTGTAGAAATGCCCGTCGGGTTGAAGCACTATATCCTGTGCCACTTCGAGGAAGAACGTGAGTGCAAAGGTGGCATAGATGGTCTTAGTGAGGAATTTCCATCCGAGTATCTTCAATGCCGCCACGATGAGTATGGCATTGATGATAAAGAAGGTATATTGCACAGGAAATCCCGTGGCGTAGAAGACGATTGCTCCCACACCCGAGATTCCTCCTGTCACAATTTCGTATGGCAACAGGAATACGGTAAATCCAAACGTATATAACATCAGGCCGAGCGTGATGTTGACATAGTCTTTTACTTCGTATAATATTGCCTCGCGTGTCATAATTTTAATTCATTCTTGCTTAACTTTGGGAGTTCAGGGAGTTAAAGGAGTTAAATGGAGTTAAAGACAATAGTCTTTTCGCTTCCTTAGGGAGTTTTCAAGATTCAAACATTTGTCTTTAACTCCCTTAACTCCCTTAACTTCTTTAACTTCCTAAACTTCCCACTTCCGAAAGTTGAGTTACTTAATCACGATATTCACAATCTTCTTCGGTACGATGATGACCTTAACGACCTTCTTGTCACCGATATACTTGGCCGATTTCTCGTCTGCCAATACAGCCTCCTCGATGGTCTTGTTGTCGGCATCGGCGGCAAACTGCATTTGGAAGCGTGCCTTGCCGTTGAAGGAGACGGTGAGCTGCATGCTGCTCTCGACGAGATAACTCTCATTGCACTGAGGCCAGGCTGCATCACATACGCTTCCTTGCTCGCCAAGAGCCTCCCATAGTTCTTCGGCAATGTGGGGAGCGAATGGTGAGATGAGGGCAACGAGGTCTTTCAGTATTACCTTGCTGCGGCACTTCGACTGTGCCAGTTCGCCCACGGCAATCATGAATGCCGAGATACTTGTGTTATATGAGAAGTGCTCGATGTCGAATGTCACCTTCTTGATGAGCTTGTGCAGACTCTTGAGCTGTTCGGCTGTCGGTTCGTCGTCGTTGGGAAGGAATTCATCGTCGCGACTCCAGAACAATGCCCAGAACTTCTTGAGGAAGCGGTGGCATCCGTCGATACCGTTGGTGTCCCAAGGCTTCGACTGCTCAACAGGACCGAGGAACATCTCATACAAGCGCAATGTGTCGGCACCATATTTCTCTACAATCATATCGGGATTGACTACGTTGAACATCGACTTCGACATCTTCTCGATAGCCCATCCGCAGATATACTTGCCATCCTCGAGGATAAACTCGGCATTGGCATATTCAGGACGCCATGCCTTGAATGCCTCGATGTCGAGCTGGTCGTTGCTCACGATGTTCACATCCACGTGGATAGGAGTGACCTCATAGTTGCCCTTGAGTCCGAAGGACACGAATGTTGGATGGTCGGCTCCCTCCTGGTTGATACGATATACAAAGTTGCTTCGTCCCTGAATCATACCCTGGTTGACCAACTTCTTGAACGGTTCGTCGGCACAAGAATAACCGCTGTCATAGAGGAACTTGTTCCAGAAGCGCGAGTAAATCAAGTGACCCGTGGCATGCTCCGTACCGCCCACATACAAGTCAACATTCTGCCAATACTCGTCAGCCTCCTTGCCCACGAGAGCCTTGTCGTTGTGGGGGTCCATATAGCGCAGGTAATAAGCCGATGAACCGGCGAATCCAGGCATGGTGTTGAGTTCCAATGGGAATACGGTCTTGTTGTCGATGAGCGACTTGTCAACCACCTCTTCCTTCACTGTGTCCCATGCCCACTTCTTGGCGCGTCCCAATGGAGGTTCGCCAGTCTCGGTAGGCTTGTATTCGTCAATCTCGGGCAAGAGCAGAGGCAGTTTTTCCTTCGGTATCATATAAGGCATTTCGTCCTTATAGAACACAGGGAACGGTTCGCCCCAGTATCTCTGACGAGAGAAGATGGCATCGCGCAGACGATAGTTCACCTTGACACGTCCGAGATTATTCTCAGTGACGAATTTCTTAGTTGCGGCAATGGCCTCCTTGACGGTCAATCCGTTGAGAGAGAAACCATTAAGAGCCTCTACCCCACTCTTCGGTGAGTTCATCACAATGCCTTCCTTGGCGTCGAAGCTCTGCTCACTCACGTCGGCTCCCTCAATGAGCGGGATGATGGGCAGGTTGAAATGCTTGGCGAAGGCATAGTCGCGCGAGTCGTGGGCTGGCACTGCCATTATGGCTCCAGTGCCATATCCTGCCAATACATATTCTGATATCCAAATAGGAATAGCATCGCCGGTGAATGGATTTACTGCGTATGAACCTGAGAACACACCAGTAACGCGAT
>JBJEAY010000250.1:0-13874 GCA_051869575.1 Prevotella sp.
ACCATCTCATATGTCTCAATATATGTGCGCTTGTCACCGTCGATGAACGCCATGTCGAATGTCACCCCGAGTTTCGGGGCTTCGGTGATAGCATCTCCGATGATAAACTCTATCTTGTCGGCAACAGACGAGCCCTCTATCCACGGACGGGTAAAGTCTTCCATCTCGTCGTTGATTTCGAAGGTATATACCTTGCCACCCTCTTCGAGTCCCTCAGCAAGGCAAATGGCACTGTATCCGCTGAACGTCCCCACTTCAAGCACATTCTTCGGTCTCACCATCTGCACAAGCATTTTCAGCAAGCGTCCCTGCAGATGTCCGCTCGCCATACGTCCATGCAACGTATGTATGTTGGTGGCGCGGTAGAGGCGGTAGAGATAGTCGCCCTCGGGGGAGCTATGTTCCAGCACATAACTGGCTAACAATTCCTCATCCTTCATCCCTAATTCCAATAATTCCCTCCACCGCCAACCTATAGCTGTCAAGTCCGAATCCGCATATCACTCCGAGACATGCACATGAGATATATGAATGATGACGAAACTCCTCGCGCTTGTGCACATTGGAGATATGCACCTCTATCGTGGGGCATTTCAGAGAGCGAATGCAATCCTGAAGGGCAATGCTCGTATGGGTATATGCACCGGCATTAAGGACAATGCCATCATAAGAGAATCCCACCTCCTGCAACTTGTTGATAAGCTCGCCCTCGATGTTGCTCTGATAATAGTCAATCTGCACGTCGGGATATTGTGCACGCAACTCAGGAAGATACTTCTCAAACGAACTGCTTCCGTAGATTCCCGGTTCCCTTACCCCCAAGAGATTGAGGTTGGGACCATTGATTATCTGAATTTTCTTCATTATTTTGAATAATTGTTTTCGGGTTTCAAATAAAATATGTAATTTTGACGCGGCAAAGTTAATAAATAATTCAATAATGACAAAGAAAACGGACGTAAATATTGTGAAAGGATACGCAAGATACCTCAAATTAGAGAGAAATCTTGCGCAAAACACCCTCGATGCCTATCTCAACGACCTTCGCAAGTTGATGAACTATATAGAAGACAACAACCTCGACCCACGGACATTGCTACTGGAAGACCTGGAACATTTTTCAGCCACACTGCACGACATCGGTATTCAACCCGTGTCACAATGTCGCATACTCAGCGGTGTGCGCTCGTTCTTCCGTTATCTGCAACTCGACGGCTACCGCGACGACGACCCCACCGAACTGCTCGAATCACCACAAATGGGCACCCATCTGCCCGAAGTGCTATCTACGGAGGAGGTAGATAGACTGGAATCAGCCATCGACCTGTCTAAATGGGAGGGACAACGCAACAAGGCAATCATTGAGATACTATTCTCATGCGGACTGCGAGTGAGTGAACTCGTCAACCTCAAAATTTCGAATATCTTCTTCGACGAGGAATTCGTAAGAATAATAGGTAAGGGGTCAAAGGAAAGGCTCGTCCCCATATCCGAGAAAGCCATCAAGGAGATAAAACTATGGTTTATAGACCGCAACCTCATGAAGATCAAGAAGGGCGAAGAGGACTACGTCTTTCTCAATCGTCGTGGTGCACGTCTCACCCGCACCATGATACTCATCATGATAAAACGCCTCGCAGTGGAAGCGGGCATTCAGAAGACCATCAGTCCGCACACCCTTCGCCACTCCTTTGCCACGGCATTGCTCGAAGGAGGTGCCGACCTGCGCGTCATACAGGCACTGCTCGGACACGAAAGCATCGGCACCACCGAGATATACACACACATCGACACCACCACCCTCCGACAGGAGATTCTCGAGCATCATCCACGCAATATTATGGCAAAATCAAGAAAAACCACCGAATAATAGGAGATTTTTTAGAAAAAGCATTGATTATTGCAGGATTTTGAGTAATTTTGCAGCGGAAATAAAAAATACTCAACTTTTGGAAAGAAGGGGAGTTAAGGGAGTTAAGGGAGTAAAAGGAGTTAAAGACGTATGTTTTAGCTATGAAAACTCCCTTGAAGGAAGCGAAAAGACTATTGTCTTTAACTCCTTTGAACTCCTTGAACTCCTTGAACTCCATAAGTTTGATGAATCAGAAAATAAAAAATACAAATATGCAAGAAACAAGACAAAACAAGATTGCACGCCTGCTTCAGAAGGAGCTCAGCGTGATATTCCAGCAGCAGACAAGGGCTATGCACGGAGTGATGGTGTCGGTGACAAGAACAAAGATTTCTCCCGACCTCAGTATCTGCACTGCCTATCTCAGTGTGTTCCCAAGCGAGAAAGCCAATGAAATTCTCAAGAACATCAAGGCTAACGAGAAGACCATCCGCTATGACCTCGGACAGAGAGTGCGCTATCAGTTGCGCATCATTCCCGAACTACGATTCTTCATCGACGACTCGCTCGACTATATTGAGCACATTGATGAACTTTTGAGGAATTAGGGATTAGGAATTAGGAATTAGAAGGTGAATTTTCCGTTTTTCATAGCCCGTCGCTATCTCTTCTCCAAGAAGAGTACGCATGCCATCAACGTCATCAGCGGTATAAGTGCCGTGGGCATTGCAGTAGCCACCATGGCCTTGGTGGTTACACTCAGTGTGTTCAATGGTTTTCACGACCTTGTAGCCTCCTTATTTACAAATATCGACCCTCAACTGAAGGTAATACCCGTGAAGGGCAAGACGGCTCCTGCCGACGACCCGTTGCTCGCCAAGATTCGTCAAATGCCCGAGGTGGAGGTCGCCACCGAGACTCTGCAGGACATGGCACTCGCCACCTATGGCGACCGTCAGGCCATGGTGATAATAAAGGGTGTGGAAGACAACTTCGACAGTCTGACTCACATAAAGGACATATTGCTCGGCAACGGCACATTCGAACTGCATGCCGCCGACCTCAACTATGGTATTCTTGGCATCCGACTTGCCGAGACTCTACAGACAGGCTACACATTCCGCGAGAGTCTGAAGATATATGCCCCTAAGCGCGAAGGACAACTCAACATGGCAAATCCCGAGGATGGATTTGTAGAAGACGAATTGTATTCGCCTGGAGTGCTCTTTATGGTGAAGCAAGCCAAATACGACAAAAACCACATCATCACCAGCATATCCTTCGCCCGCAATCTCTTCGCCCAACAAGGTATGCTGTCGTCTCTTGAGATACGTCTCAAACCGGGTTCCGACTTTGAAGCGGTGAAGAGTCGTATGCAGCAGGTGGCAGGAGAGAAATATCACGTATATGACCGGTTTGAGCAACAGGAGGACACCTTCAAGATAATGAAGATAGAGAAACTGATGGCCTACATCTTCCTCACCTTTATATTAATGGTGGCATGCTTCAATATCATCGGCAGCATATCAATGCTCATCATCGACAAGAAGAACGATGTGGTGACGTTACGCAATCTTGGTGCCAACGACAAGCAGATAGTACGAGTGTTCCTGTTCGAGGGGCGCATGATATCAGCCATTGGAGCCGTAGCGGGCATCCTCGTCGGACTTCTTCTTTGCTGGCTTCAGCAGCAATACGGTTTGGTGGGACTTGGAAGGAGTAGCGGTTCGTTTGTCGTGGATTCCTACCCCGTCAGTGTTCATCCCGACGACATCGTTGTCGTCTTCTTCACTGTGATAGCCGTAGGATGGATAGCGGTGTGGTATCCTGTAAGATACTTCGCCAAACGACTACTTTAGAATTATAGCTATAAAGAATAATGTATGGCTATGACAGAATAATGTTTTTCACCTCCACATCCTCGTGAAGGAATAATTGTGCCGACTCCTTGAACTTATCGGGATTCTCGGTGGTGAGATAATGCACTGTACCGTTCTTGGTGCATTGTGCCTCCATCTCAGGATGGCGCAGAAAATAATTACGAAGACTCTCAGCCACATATTCGCCCTGAGGCACAATGCGTATGCCAGGATTGACGTATTTCACAATCTTTGGCATAAGTAGGGGATAGTGGGTGCAACCTAATATTATTGCATCGATATTTGGGTCGAGAAGCATCAGTTGGTCAATACGCTTCTTGACAAAATAATCGGCTCCAGGACTGTCGGCCTCATTGTATTCCACAAGTGGCACCCAGAAAGGGCATGCCACTCCCGACACGACAATATCGGGATAGAGTTTTTGTATTTCGAGTGTATAGCTCTCGCTCTTGATTGTACCCTCGGTGGCAAGCACACCCACGTGGCGTGATGTTGTGAGCTGTCCGATGACCTCAGCCGTGGGGCGTATTATTCCAAGCACACGCCTGGTCGGGTCGAGCACCGGCAGGTCGTTCTGTTGAATGGTGCGCAATGCCTTTGCCGAAGCAGTGTTGCAACCAAGAATAACGAGATGGCATCCCATCTCGAATAGACGCACAACAGCTTGTCGCGTAAACTCATACACGACATCAAAAGAGCGCGGACCATACGGGGCACGCGCATTGTCGCCAAGATAGAGGAAGTCATACTGAGGCAACAGTTGACGAATACCATGAAGGATAGTCAAACCACCGTAGCCGGAATCGAATATCCCAATAGGTCCTGCTTCACTTGACAATTTCTGCATGATAAGAGAAACTAAAGTTGGTTGAGCATTCTTGTGGCGATATCAAGCACATTCACACCCTTCTGCGGATTGATGAAGGGGCATGAGTCATTGTCGGTGTTGATGATAAAGGCGAGTCCCATCTCCTGTCCTATGGTGTTAAGTACAGTGGTAAGTTTCTCGCGCAGAGGCTTCATCAGCTCCGCTTTTGCCTCGGCAAGGAGTCGCTTGCTTTCGTTCTTAAATGCGATGTTCTTTTCAAGAAGTTCCTGCAACTCAGACTGGCGCTTGTTGAGAATCGTAGGCGGGAAATCGCGCTGTCCCTCAAGGAACGCCTCATACTTGGCATTAAACTCATCTTCAACGCGCCTTGTCTCGGCAGCATACTTCTCCTCCAACTGTGCATACTTGCGCATCGCAACTGCATAGTCGGGCATTGCTTCGAGCAAGGTTGAATAACTCACATATCCAAACTTCATATCCGTGGTGGCTGCTGCGGTTGTCACAACTGCTGCACCGTCGTTTTGGGCATGGAGCGATAAAGGAAGTGCCAAAAGGGCGAGTAACAAGAATTTCTTCATACAACAAAACTTTTATTTCAATATTACTGATATTAATAAAAAACTAAGAATCGATTCGCTTAAGAATCGATGTGTATTAAGAATTAAAAATTAAGAAAAATGTTCATACTATATATAATAATGTACAATACTATTTCTCCTAATTTTTAATTCTTAACTTTTAACTTCTATCCACGAAGGGATTTATTTCAGTCCGAGCTTTGCCTTCACCTGGGCAGTAACGTCGGTGCTGAGTGTGGTGCTGATGTAGGGAATACCCCCCTGCAGCTCCATGATATACACATATCCACCAGCCTGGCCCACCTGCTTGATAGCATCGAGCACCTTAGCGGTGATAGCAGACATCTTCTCCTGTGAAGCCTTGGCAAGAGCCTGCTGGTTGTCCTGATAGCTCTGCTGGATCTTCTGATACATATCCTGAAGTTCCTGCTGACGACGCTGCTTGATGTTCTCCGGGAATGTCTTCTCGTTAGCCTCGTAGTCTTGAGACTTCTTTGTCAGTTCGTCCTGCATGCTCTTGAGGTCAGCCTCATACTGCTTCTGCAGAGCGTCGATTTCATTCTTCGCCTTGGTGTAGTCAGGCATAGCCTGGATGATGTCCTGTGTGTTGACATGTCCGAACTTCTGTGCCATGACTGCCATTGGAGCCAGCAACAGAATAACTAAAAGTACTTTCTTCATTGTTTTTTCTTTTTTTATTATTTTTATTTTTGATGTTTTTTTGTAGGGGGTGTAGGTTTTGTCGGTATTGGATGAGCCTACTTATAACCTAATTTGTTGAGGACTTCGTCGCTTATGTCGATACGGGGCGAACCGAAGATGATACCCGAGTCGCTTGCACGATCAAGCACAAGCTGATAGCCTCGCAGGTCGGCAATGTCCTTCACTGCATTGTATATTTCGTCCTGAATAGGAGTCATGAGGGCAGTGCGCTTCTTATATAATTCACCCTCTGGTCCGAAATACTTCTGTTTCAATTGGGCTGCCGACTGCTCTTTCTGCATAATGGCATCCTGCTTGGTCTTTTTCTGTTCGGCAGAAAGGAAAACCACCTCGTTCTGATAATTCTTATACATTGTCTGAGCCTCGGTAGTGAGAGCCTCCACTTCAGCCTGCCACTTCTTCGACACCTGAGCCAACTGCTCGTTGGCGCGTTCGTAGGCAGGTATATTCTTCAGGATATATTCCATATCGACCAAAGCGAATTTTTGGGCACTCACACCCATTACTGTTGCCAAAAAGGCAATAAGAAAAAATAACTTCTTCATAAGCTAAATATATCTAAATGAACCTTATTTCATAATTCTTCACTCTTCATTTTAGAAATCAGAACTCCTGTCCAAGTATGAAGTGGAACTGGCTTCCACCCTTAGTTCCTGTAGAGAGAGCCTTGTCGAAACCGTAGGCCCAGTCGATACCCATCATACCCACCATCGGGAGGAAGATGCGCACACCAACGCCTGCAGAACGCTTCATGTCGAAGGGGTTAAACTTCTTGGTGTCATACCATGCATTACCACCTTCGAGGAATGTGAGTCCGTAGATAGTGGTGTTGCCAAGCATGAAGGGATAGCGGAGCTCAAGGGTGAAGCGGTCGTAGGCATAGCCCGGGGCACTCCATGGAGTGAGCGAACCGTTCTCGTAACCACGAAGTCCGATAGTCTCCTGTGCATAACCCGTACTGTATCCGCTCATACCGTCACCACCGACATAGAAGTTTTCGAATGGCGACTTCTTGTCCTTGTTATACGAGCCGAGAATACCAAATTCCACGCGGCTCATCAGCACGAAGCACTTCTGACCACTGGTGAGTGCTGTGAAGGTGCGAGCCTTAAACTTCCACTTGTGGTATTCAATCCAGCGATACTTCTCCTGCTGTTCCTGCTCGTAAGTGGCAGATGTAGGGTCGGTGGCAAGCTTGGAGTAGTCCTTATTGTCAAACTTCGACCATGGCGGAGTGAGGGTGACAGATGCCATAAACTCCGAACCACGGCGTGGGAACATCTGGTTATCGGTAGATGTACGCGCAAGCGTGATACCGAGGTTGATGTTGTTACAGTTACCGTTGCTGATGATGAAGTACTGCCAGTCTCTAAGCATGTATCGCTGATATGACAGAGACACCGACAACTGGAAATAGTCGTCAGGCCAGCGCAGACGTTTGCCCCATCCTACTGACAGTCCGAAGAGCTGCACATACTTATCATCGTCGAGATAACTCTCGTAGTTGTTGTAGTAGTTGTTATACGAACCATAGCCGCCGTAGTAGTTATACATCGAGTTCATCCACGAACTGTTGTAGTAGCTACTGTTGATGTCGGTCTGCTTCGAATAATATGCTCCGACGTTGAATGCATTGGGTCGGCGTCCGCCAAACCAAGGCGAGGAGTAGCTGATGGAGTACGACTGATAGTAAGAACCGTTGGTCTGTGCCGAGAGTGCGAGCTGCTCACCGTCTCCGATAGGCATTATTCCGCGGTGCATCTTGTTCTTGCCAAAGAGGTTACGCATTGAGAAGTTGTTAAGCTTCAGCGAGATACGCCCGATAACACCCGTCTGTCCCCATCCCAAAGAGAACTCCACCTGGTCGTTGCTCTTCTGTTCGAGAGGCCAGTTGATATCCACAGTTCCGTCCTCATAGTTGGGCTGAATATCCGGATTAACCTTCTCGGGGTCGAAGAATCCCATCGACTGTATCTCTCGTGCCGAACGCATGAGTGCATCCTTGGAGAAGAGGTCACCCGGTTTGGTGCGGAGCTCACGTCTCACCACCTCCTCATAGAGTCGGTCGTTACCGTAGATACGCACATGACTGATGTGTGCCTGCTGGTTTTCGGATATACGCATCTCAAGGTCGATAGAGTCGCCCACGATATTCACCTCCGTAGGGTCGAGACGATAGAAGAGATAACCGTTGTTCCAATAGTAGTTGCCCACAGCATCATCATCCTCCGAGAGTCGCTTGCTGAGTTGCTTCTGATTATACACGTCACCTGTCTTCATACCAAGCATGCGATTGAGGTCGTCACTGGATATGACGGTGTTACCCACCCATGTGATATTTCGGATATAATATTTTTGTCCCTCGTCAATCTTCATGTAGAGGTTGACATGATTCTCATCTACATTCCACACACTGTCCTCCACGATAGTCATATCACGGTAGCCCAGTTCGTTATACTTGTCGATAAGATTCTGCTTGGCGGTCTTGTATCTCTCGTCGGTGAATTTTTTCGACTTGAGGAAAGATGATAATTTACCTGCCTCATTCATCTTTGTGAGCACACCTTTCTTAAATAATCCACCCTTAATCTTGGATGACTTGAGACTCTTGTTGCCCTCGATGATGATTTCACGGATCTTCATCTTGTCGTGCTTGTCGATGTTGACGTCGAGAATCACCTGGTTCTTGCCTGTCACATCATCGCGTTGCTGTATGTCGATCTCGCAATTCTTGTAACCCTTGTCATCAAAGTATTTCTTGGCGAGAATCTTGGCTCGGTCGATCATGTTGGGCGTAATCTGACTACCCTTCATGATACCCAATTTAGCCTCCATATCCTCACGTTCCGACTTCTTGATGCCATAATAGTTGATGGTGCTCACACGTGGACGCAGTGCAAGATTGAGTGCAAGATACACAGTGTCGCCCACTATGGAGTCGGCGGATATAGTCACCTTAGAGAACAGTCCATGACGCCAATAGCGCTTAACCGCCTCGGTAATCTCACTACCCGGGAGACTAATCTGCTGCCCCACCTGAAGCCCCGAAAGACCGGTGAGCATATAATCCTCATATCCTTCCACTCCATGCACGCTGATGCCTCCAATGATGCATGAGCGCGGAGTTCCGGCATAGGAGATGTCGGGATTGACAATCTTCTCCTGTGCCATGGCAGTCGAGCAAAAGCCTAACACCACGAAGAGTGTCACCACCTTATTAATAATATACCTTTTTATAGAATTTCTCATTCTCTTGTATTAAGTGAAATCTTGTGCATGTTTATTGTATCAGTCCTCGTTTTCCACCTGCTCCTCGGTTTTGCCGAATCTGCGCTGGCGCTGTTGGTAGTCGGCAATGGCCACATGCAGGTCGTCCTCGCTGAAGTCGGGCCAATAGGTGTCGCAGAAATACAGTTCGGAATATGCAATCTGCCACAACAGATAGTTGGAGATACGAAGTTCACCGCCTGTGCGAATAAGCAGTTCGGGGTCGGGCATAAAGTTGGTCACCATGCGCTCGTCGAGTGTACTCTCGGTGATCTCGTTAATATCGAGCTTGCCGTCCTTGACGAGTTTGGCAATCTGACGAGTGGCATTGGTAATCTCCCAGCGCGACGAATAGCTGAGTGCCACCACCATCGTCATGGTGGTGTTGCCGGCAGTGTGCTCCTCAGTCTCGTGCAGCTTTTTCTGCACGTTGACGGGAAGTCTTTCCACATCACCCACGACGCGGAATCTCACGTTGTTCTTCATGAAGATCTCGTCTTCGAGTGACGTGAGCACCAATCCCATAAGGGCAGCAATCTCGTCCTCGGGTCGATTCCAGTTCTCGGTAGAGAAAGTATAGAGGGTGAGATACTTAACTCCAAGGCGCGTACACTCAGACGTAATACGTCTTACAGCATCCACACCAGCCTGATGGCCATAGCTACGCTCCTTGCCTCTTTCAGTTGCCCAACGTCCGTTGCCGTCCATGATGATGGCGATGTGCTCCGGAATGCGGGTCATGTCCAAATTCTTATCCATATCAATAATTATCGTTGTTACACGTTTTACATTTTTTCCAAATATCATAGCTCACAGTGAGCTGCAGAACGCTGAAACTGTCAGTATTCTTAAACAGTCCCTTGCTTTTGATGCCATAGGGGTCGCACACACCGTCAATCTTGTCGCTGAATGTGAAGTGCATCATCCATTCGAGCGAAGCGTTCACTCTCTCTGCCAACTTGTATTTCACACCGAATCCCAAAGGGACACCCATTGTGAAGACGCCACCCGCGGGAGTCGAGACATTGGTGAATCCCAATCCACCGCTTATGTAGGGAGTGAGTGGCACTGCTCCCCTGTATTCACGTCCTGTGCCGTATGGCCAGAAGTTATATTCGTATTTCATCACCACATCGACCATCGAGTTGTTGAAGTCGAGCGGTCGGTCCTGATATTCGGGATACCAAGTCTTTAGTCCTGTCCCGCTCCCTTTCAGTTTGCCAATGCCGATATTCAATGCAAATGCCGAGCGGGGATTAATTCTGTATCTCGCCATTAGCGAGAACAAGGGTTGCATGTTATTGGTGATACTTCCACTGAGGTCACCTTGATAGGCAGCCATACCTATGCCGGCACCTATCTCTGCCTTGTATTCCGGTTCGTCCTGAGCTATGGCAATCACCGGAAAGAGCGTCATGAGGATAATGACTGTCAGTCGTCCCATCCCACTCTGTTAAGGCGTCCTTTCCATACTGCTCCTGTACCGCCGCAGATAATCCACAGATAACCGTTGTTGTCGGCGAAGGCAGTGAATGCCGTGGCTGACGACTCAAAGTCGTCGGGCAGCACTACATCCGAAGACTTATTCCATGAGAATCCATAGTCGATACTCTTTCCTATGCCGTCGAATGCACTGGTCTTGCAACCGCCAATTCCAGCTCCGCCCAATGCATACAACGCATTATTGTAGCCGAAAACGTTGAGGTTGTCAAGTCTTGGAAGCATATTTTTGTCCCATGAGTTGTATGTCACTCCCGACCATATATTATCTTTTGCACCAGGAGTCTTTTCCACTATCTTGGTCAGCACCACTGCGGTGGAATCGTCGGGATAGGCAGCAAGGTCGAGATTGCCTGTTATCACCACGCACTCGGTGTTGGGCACACTGGGATAGTTGACAGTGCAATAGTCAATATCGCGAGAGGGGATTATTGTTCCGAAATCAACCTCGTCGTTTTTCCATGTCTGTCCGTTATCCACCGAACTCATCATTTTGCCGTCGCCACTGATGCCGTAAAGAGCCACACTCGACTGTGCAACAAGGCGTGATATGGGTGCCGACTCTATGACAGTGTTGAAGTTGATACCATCAGCACTCACCTTTAGGCTTCCACCGTCGAGCACATACATATTTCCATTGTGCACCACGGTGTTGAGCGATGCATTGGTTTTGAGTGTAGCCACCAAGGTCCACGCTACACCATCTTCGGGTTGCGTAGTATAAACCAATGTGTTGCCCTCGCTCTCTCCGAGCACATAGAGGGCACTTCCCATTTGGAATGCCTTCATGGAAGTGAGGGCAGCCAATTCAGACACAACAGCCTTCTTTTGCCACACCATCTCGTCGCCGTCCTGCTGGTGGACATTCACCTTCACCGTATAGTCGCGAGAGTATTTACCGCTTGCCGAATACACGCAAATGGTGCGAGGATTGGAGAAATCGAGAGTGTCGCTCGACGACACATAGTTGGCCGAGTCGGGTTTCTCTATCGAGCGAATCACGGCAATGCCATTGTTCTTTGTCGAGCAGTTAACCAACAACTTGGAGGCAATGATATTCTGTGGCAGGGAATCGACATTGTATATCTCGCCCTTAGCCTGGTCGATGACAAACTTGTATGCCGACAGACTGGTATTGGACGTTATATATGTGGAGTCCTCACCTTTTGAGGATGTAGTATGAACAGTCATGTCAGCACTTGCGATGCTGAAGGCTGTGATAGCCACATCATCCGAATAAACGACCTCTTCGTTATCGGAGTTTAGGCATGAGGCCAATAAAGATACAGCTGCACATAGCAGCACAAGAGGAGGAAAAAATCTTCTCATCAAATACGTATTTTAGAAATTCAGCTGCAAATTTACTCACAATTCCCGAAAAATCAGCAACTTTTCCAAGAATATTAAGTAAATTATTGATAATTGGCGCGATTTTAAGGTCTATTAGTGGAAAAATCGCCATTTTTAACTACAAAAAAGCCGCCTCCCATATAAAAAGGGAGACGGCCCGGATAGAAGTATTTATTGTCTTTTATGAAAAGATTCGTATAAAAATACCCAATAGGATTATTAGAGCTGAGGACCGGCAGCAACAAGAGCCTTACCAGCTTCGTTGCCTGTATATTTCACGAAGTTCTTGATGAAACGTCCGGCGAGGTCCTTAGCCTTCTCCTCCCACTTGCAAGCGCAATCGTAGGTGTCGCGTGGGTCGAGGATAGCGGGATCCACTCCAGGAAGCTCTGTAGGAACAGTGAAGTCGAACAGAGGAATCTGCTTTGTAGGAGCGTTGTTGATTGAACCGTCGAGGATAGCGTCGATGATACCACGTGTATCCTTGATAGAGATACGCTTGCCAGTTCCGTTCCAACCAGTGTTCACGAGATAAGCCTTTGCACCGCTCTTCTCCATCTTCTTCACGAGCTCCTCAGCATACTTTGTAGGATGCAGCTCGAGGAATGCCTGTCCGAAGCAAGCTGAGAATGTAGGAGTAGGCTCGGTGATACCGCGCTCTGTACCTGCCAACTTAGCTGTGAATCCAGAGAGGAAGTAGTACTTTGTCTGCTCCGGTGTAAGGATAGATACTGGAGGCAGCACTCCGAATGCGTCAGCAGAGAGGAAGATAACCTGCTTTGCTGCGGGAGCGTGAGAGATAGGCTTAACGATGTTCTCGATGTGGTCGATAGGATAAGACACACGAGTGTTCTCTGTTACGCTCTTGTCGGCGAAGTCAATCTTGCCGTCGGCAGCAACAGTAACGTTCTCGAGAAGAGCGTTGCGCTTGATAGCGTTGTAGATATCGGGCTCGCTCTCCTTGTCGAGGTTGATAACCTTTGCATAGCAGCCACCCTCGAAGTTGAACACGCCGTTGTCGTCCCATCCGTGCTCGTCGTCACCGATAAGCAGACGCTTCGGGTCGGTAGAAAGAGTGGTCTTACCTGTACCAGAGAGACCGAAGAAGATAGCGGTGTTCTCGCCGTTCTTGTCGCAGTTGGCAGAGCAGTGCATTGAAGCGATGCCCTTGAGCGGCAGGAAGTAGTTCATCATAGAGAACATACCCTTCTTCATCTCACCACCATACCATGTGTTGATAATAACCTGCTCCTTTGATGTTACGTTGAAGACAACAGCTGTCTCAGAGTTCAGACCGAGCTCCTTGTAGTTCTCAACCTTAGCCTTTGATGCGTTGTAAACGATGAAGTCGGGCTCGAAGTCAGCAAGTTCCTCCTCAGAAGGACGGATGAACATGTTCTTCACGAAATGAGCCTGCCATGCCACCTCAACGATGAAGCGAACAGCCATACGTGTATCCTTGTTGGCACCGCAGAATCCATCTACTACATAGAGCTTCTTGTTAGAGAGCTCCTTCTTGGCGATTTCCTTAACGGCAGCCCAAGTCTCCTTTGTAACAGGCTTGTTGTCGTTCTTATATTCGTCAGATGTCCACCATACGGTGTCATGAGAGTTCTCATCGTCAACGATGAACTTGTCCTTAGGTGAACGACCGGTGTAGATACCAGTCATCACGTTGACAGCACCAAGCTCTGTCTCCTGGCCCTTGTCAAAACCTGTGAGGCTCTCCTGAGTCTCCTCTTCAAACAAAACTTCATACGAAGGATTGTAAATCACTTCAGTAGTACCGGTAATACCGTACTTTTCCAAAACTGACTTGTCAAACTTTGCCATTTCTTTGTAAATCAATTATTATGTGTGAATACTTATTTTTACCTTATTTTTCAAATTCGCCG
>JBJEAY010000251.1:0-2557 GCA_051869575.1 Prevotella sp.
TTGTTGCTCAGGTACTTATAAAGAATGTTAAACCAAGGTATTGCGGAATTTAGGAAATACTGCCGCATAGCCTATGCTATATATAATAATAGGTATGACCTTGAATATAAGCCTGGGCTTGACTTCTATAGCATAGCGCATGAATACTATCTCTCGCTCGACCGCCATGACTTCCGCCAACTTGACGACCGCAATCCCTCGGTGTCGCTCAAGACATGGATGGTTAATGGCTTCCGCTTTGTGTTGCTCGACCGCCTGAAGGCCTACAAGACGGAGTTCAATATTTGCTCAATGGAGGAGAGGGTAGGGAAGTCGCAACTGGCGTTCGACATTCCCGACGACAACTACAAGCAGGAAGTCTGCAAGATGGTGGAAGAGGCATGCAATTGTTTCCTTGGTCGCGACAGCCGTCCGTCCATCATCATGAAGATGATTCTCGTTGACGGTTTCAAGGCCAAGGATGTTGCTGAGCAGTTGGGCATGACTCCCTCGGCAGTGTCTCAGCGTTACCATAAGATTCTCGACGAGGTCATTATTCCGTATTTCCGTCGCAACTACGATACATTGGGCAGCGTTCCCGCATGTTACGGAATGGCTCCGATGGATTCCGATTATTCATTGGATGCGATATATTCACATGGAGAAATGTATTCACTAAATTCTATTTACGATATGAAAGCAATCAACAGAGAAGGTCGTGTGACTCCCGACTTCATCACGAGTCTTAAACCCAACGAGGTGTTTGTCTTCGGCAGCAATCTTGCCGGTATGCATGGAGGCGGTGCCGCCCGCATTGCCCGTCTTTATTTTGGAGCCGTAATGGGCAATGGCGACGGCATCCAGGGTCAGAGCTATGCCATCCCCACCATGCAGGGAGGCGTAGATACTATCCGCCCCTACGTAGATAAGTTTATCGCCTATGCCAAGCAGCATCCCGGCCAGCATTTCCTTGTCACCCGTATAGGTTGTGGCATCGCGGGCTTCTCCGCCGACGAGATAGCCCCGCTATTTGCTGATGCAGTCCCAGTGGAAAACATCTCCTTGCCTGATGATTTCTGGGAGGAGATAGGATGATGGGAATTCAACGTTATCCCCGTCGAATCATAAAGGTTCAACGGGGATAATAATAGATGGTGATGGATTATCGTTTTGACAGATATTCATTGGTCAAGACAGTGGAGCAGAGCTTGTTCACCTCTTTGTTGAGCGATTTCTGCTCGCATTTGTCAAGACCGGAATATTCGCCTCCATGCTCCTTCAGGAAGTCCTCAAGAGCATCCTTGCAGAACATGCCCAACACCTTTCCTGTGTCTTTAGGGAACGACACTTCGCCGATGTGACTAATTACGTTTGCAAGACGATTCGCATTGACGTATGCCTCAACCTCCGCAACAAGTGCCTTCAGCTCCTCGCTGTAAGGAACAGGTTCTTTGAAGAGCTTGTTGCGCTTTTTCATCTGTTTCTTCTCGGCAAAACGAGAGTTCTTATTCTTAATCAGCACTCGGTCCCTGTTGCTGAGATACATCGGCACTACTGGCCTGATGACTACACCTTCGCAGATGTTGTCCTCGATTCCAGGCAGTCCGAGCCATTCCGAGATTTTGCTCTGGAAAGCATTGGGATATTCGAGGCATTCGTCCAATGTGCCAGAGAACAAGGTCTTGGCATAGAAGAATCCGTGCTTCTCAAACAATGCATTGGTCTCTTCTACAGACAGATACCTGCCACCTTCAGCCTTGTTGAGATAGATATCAAAACCATAGAAGCCGTGACCGGGAGTGTAATACACGCCCTTCTGAATCAGCGTCATCTTGTTGTCAGCCTTAACCTCCTTGTGGGGATAGCGACCACCGAAGAGTTCGCCAAACACGCTTATCGACTCGATGTCTTCAACGTTCGACTTGATGTCAGCATATAATGCCATCACCCGCTCCCGATATTCCGCGAGTATCTGCTCGTAGTCATAGAATTTCTCATCGTCTGCCAGAACGGATGTTCTCTTAGCAAAGCAGACGTCATTACCGTCGCAGAGGAAGCTGGTGTTAGCACCATGAACCTTCTCCTGCACTACATACTTAAGGTCGGAAGGCATCTCTGCCCTGACCTTGTCCATAAACTCCGCATCAAAGGAGTTCTCGATGGAACTGTACTTCTTGAATCTAATCATAATTGTGTGAAAAATTGATTTTTGGCGCATTGCTGCGCAGTTAAACAAACGGGTTATTTGCCCTGTTGCGACAGGGAGAAGAAACAGTCGAATAAGGGCAAAAGGGAAAAATGTTATTTCCGGATGTCTATTGATGTCGTGGCAATGTCCGCTGTATGAACATAGCGTCCCTCTCCGATGCATTCGATGCTCCGGACAGCCATAATCTGCGTTATGTTCATTACAATTCTTAGCATTACCTTATTATTATATTATACCTAAGTTTTTCAAAAATCGCCGCAAAGGTAAGCATTATTTTTCATTCCGCCAAATAAAAACGA
The DNA here is from genome assembly GCA_051869575.1 of Prevotella sp. Taxonomy (GTDB): domain Bacteria; phylum Bacteroidota; class Bacteroidia; order Bacteroidales; family Bacteroidaceae; genus Prevotella. Next base: position 2,488 of record JBJEAY010000251.1, read on the forward strand.
CATTAATTTGGTTATTTTCTGTATATTCTAACTTAAAAGTATACCACCCCTAATAATTAAAAAGTATACC
>JBJEAY010000252.1:0-2555 GCA_051869575.1 Prevotella sp.
TAACCTGTTTATCTCCGCCTTAAGCGACTCAATCTCATCTTTTTGAGAATAAAATGCCTTTAGGGCGCGCTCTTTCAAGTTGTTGTATGATTCTTCCCAATTCGCAACCTTATTATTTGCTTCTGAAAGCAATGTGTTAAGGCGGGCAATTTCGGCTTCGAGATATTTTATACGTTCATCTTGCTGCTTTATTCTCTCATCTTGCTGCTTTATTCTTTCATCTTGCTGCTTTATTCTCTCGTCTTGCTTGTTGAGATGGCCTGTACGGGCGCGGTACATTCTTTCTTTGATGCCGCCTTCAGTAATGAATTCCTTTTCGAGCTTTTCAAGAAATGACATCATCATCTTGTCGATTATATGACATAAAGAGAGGGCGATATTACCCATTTCCTCATCTGTCCATGTCTTAAAGAAATCCTTGTAATCATCAAGTTTATTGTGGTATCGACAGAAATTCACCATCGGTTCATATTCGATGTCTCCTTTGCCATATATGCGAAGATGTCGTGATTTCAGATAGTCATTATAGTCCTCTCGGAGCTCCATGAGTGATGCGCGCGCTACATTTAGCAATTTCAATTGCATCTCAGAGGATGTTACACCGTCTTCCAACCCTTCCACAATATTCTGCTTGCACGATCTTGCCGCTTGTATTATTTGGTCTCTTGTTCTATCTTTATATAGATGTATGAACCTGTCGCAGAAACTGAATGAGAGTTGATAAATCACCTCTGATTTCTGATACAGAAACAGAGTACTCCAATTAGTTGGCTTTTTTAAGACTTGATTATTGTCTTTGTTTTCACTCATGAGTTCGTATTTTTTAGGTGCAAAGATATTAATTTCAGTTGGAATGACCAAATTATTCAAGATAATAATTGAAATAAATATATTTGTTTTTCTCTTATGGGTTAATTTTGCTTAAATAATTGCCGATATGAAACTTGTTATTTGTCTTTTGTTGTATCTTTGCAATAATTTTGAATAAAAGTTGAAGTTATGAAGAATATTATATATTTTAAAAGGTGTATTATCTTAGCTATAATATTACTTGTCAATATTACTGCCGTTTTTGCGCAGCAAAAGAAGAAAGCGACATTGCAGAAGAGGGAGAATTATGAGTTTACCTTCGACTTGCCCCGATATGTGGAGCAGTTGAAGAAGGAACTTACATATCCACTTGCTTGGGGAAACAGTGATATCAAGGACTTTGGCGAGTGGAAATCTGTTGCCAAGGCTAAGGTGCTTGAATGTATGATGACTCCGCCTCTAAAATCAAATGATTACGATATGCAGGTGATAGCAGAGGAGAAGCGCGATGGATATACCGCACGTAAGATTCTCTTCAATGTCAATGCCTATTCTCGTATATCAGCATATCTGCTTATTCCCGATGGCAATGGTCCGTTTCCCGCAGTGAATATGCTTCACGACCATGGAGGTCATCTTTATATCGGAAAGGAGAAAATGGTTCGTCCATTTGATGTCGATACTGCTGTGGTGAACGATGCCGACCAATGGGCGGCAAAGTTATATGACGGGCAGTATGCCGGTGATTATTTTGCCCGCAATGGTTATGTTGTCTTTTCTGCAGATGCCCCGATGTGGGGAGAGAGGGGAAGGGAGGAAGGTGTTGACCGTAGTAAGTATGATATAATATGTGGTAATATGATGATGCTTGGGCGCGACCTCTCTGCTTTTATGACCTATGACGACATTACCGGTACCGAATTCCTTGCCTCTCTTCCCGAGGTTGATAAGAGTCGCATCGGTTGTATGGGATGCTCGATGGGAGCTTATAGGGCATGGATGCTTGGTGCCCTGAGCGACAAGATTGCCGCTGCCGCCTCGATATGCTGGATGACGACAACTGATGTGCAGATGTCGGTTAAGGATAAAAAGCGTGAATATGGTGGCTTCGCCAACTGTATTCCCGCCCTTCGCCAATGGCTCGATTATCCCCATATTGCAAGTATCGCCTGTCCCAAACCGATGCTTTTCATAAATGGCACGCGCGACCATCTCTTTCCTGTAGATGGATCTCAATCGGCATTCGCCACTATGCGTGATGTCTGGCGCAGTCAATCTGCCGACTCCGCTCTCGAAACCGAATTATGGGATGTTCCTCATTCATGTGGTAAAGCCTTGCAGCTGAGGGCTTTGGAGTTTTTTGATAAAAACCTGAAAAGCAAATAATCATGGGACAGTTTTGGACGAAGAAAAAGGATCAAGAAGACCAAGACGAGAAGATTGCAACGCCTTGGGCAGAGAAGGTGGGACATGGCAATATGGCTTGGCCGTGGCCTGATGGTTTCGATGAAAGTCTGCCCGATGGTTTTGACGAAAGTCTGCCTGATTGTTTTGACGAAAGTCTGCCTGACGGCTTATCAAAAGAATAAAAATCTGTAAAAGTTTGGTGGTGTCGGGATTTTGTTGTAACTTTGCACCCCAAATTACGTAATTTATATTTTTATTTCATTGAAGACATTTGAAGAATTGGGCGTCAGCGAAGAGATTCGCCGCGCTATCACGGAGTTGGGCTTTGAGAGCCCGAT
>JBJEAY010000253.1:0-2551 GCA_051869575.1 Prevotella sp.
CTTTAACTCCTTTAACTCCTTTAACTCCTTTAACTCCTTTAACTCCTTTAACTCCCTTAACTCCCTAATCATCTAAAATTCGTCAACAGATTCTCAAGCGACATCTCGTCTTGTATGAGCACCTCGCGAGGCTTGCTTCCCGAAGCCACACCCACGATGCCCGCCTTCTCCATTTGGTCCATGATGCGTCCGGCACGGTTGTATCCGATGGAGAACTTGCGCTGGATAAGACTCGTTGAGCCCGACTGACTGAGCACAATCACCCTGGCGGCATCCTCAAACAGAGGGTCGAGATGCTGCATGTCCACATCGGCTGCACCACCCATCTCGCCGTCGCCGGTGTCGGGTTCGGGCAGTTCGAATGGAGTGACATATCCCTGTTGCTGGGCGATAAACTGGTTGATGCGCTCCACCTCGGGCGTATCCACGAATGCGCACTGCACACGCACGGGTTCGTTGCCGTTGAGGAAGAGCATGTCGCCTCGTCCGATGAGCTGGTTGGCACCCGGACGGTCGAGGATGGTCTTCGAGTCGATCATTGCGCTCACCTTGAATGCGATACGTCCGGGGAAGTTGGCCTTGATATTACCCGTGATGATCGTTGTGGTGGGGCGCTGTGTTGCAATCACCATGTGTATTCCCACGGCACGCGCAAGTTGTGCGATACGCGCGATGGGCAGTTCGATTTCCTTTCCGGCAGTCATTATAAGGTCGCCAAACTCGTCGATTACCACCACGATATACGGCATGAATCGGTGTCCGTTCTGCGGATTGAGTTGGCGGTCCTTGAATTTCTTGTTGTATTCCTTGATGTTGCGCGCTCCCGCTATCTTCAGCAGGTCGTAGCGTGTGTCCATCTCCTTGCACAGCGAGTTGAGCGTGCGCACCACCTTCGTTACGTCGGTGATGATAGGCTCTGCGCCCTCGTCGGGCACCATAGCGAGGAAGTGCTTCTCAAGCGGAGTGTAGATGGAGAACTCCACCTTCTTCGGGTCGATGAGCACAATCTTGAGTTCTGCGGGATGCTTCTTATATAATAAAGAGGTGATGATGGCGTTGAGTCCCACCGATTTTCCCTGTCCTGTGGCACCGGCCACGAGCAGGTGGGGAATCTTGGCGAGGTCGAACATGAACACCTCATTGGTGATGGTCTTTCCCACAGCGCAGGGCAGTTCCATCTGCGACTCCTGGAATTTCTTCGAGTTGAGAATCGACTCCATCGACACGATGTTCGGTTTGGCGTTGGGCACCTCTATACCGATAGTTCCCTTTCCGGGTATGGGAGCGATGATACGTATGCCGAGAGCCGAAAGCGAGAGGGCGATGTCGTCCTCAAGGTTGCGTATCTTGGATATGCGCACTCCCTGAGCCGGTGTTATCTCATATAGGGTGATGGTAGGTCCCACGGTTGCCTTTATACTGCTTATCTCCACACCGAAGTTGCGCAACACCTCAACGATACGGTTCTTGTTGTCGTTCTGCTCCTTCATGTCGATATAGGGTTTGCCGTCGTTGTCGTAGTGCTTCAGCAGGTCGAGGGTGGGGTAGCGGTAGTTCTCGAGGTCGAGCTTCGGGTCGTATGCCTCCATCTCCCTGTCGCCCACGGTCACAAGCGATTTGCCGCTTGCCTTGGCTTCGTCCTTCATCTTCTCCACGTCGAGCTTGATGTCGTCGCCTTCGCCGTCAGCCGCCTGCTTGGCATTGTCCGCCTCGTCTTTAGGCGCATCCTTGGCAATGTCGGCGGCAATGTCGGCGGCAATGTCGGCGGCGGAATTGTCACCCTTGCCTTCTTCGATGTCAAATTCCACCGTCTGCTGTTCGGGGTCGTCAAACACCTCGGGGTCAGGCTCGGTGGTTATGATTTCCATCTCTGCCGCGTCGTCGTGCTTGCCTCCGCTCACCTCGAATTTCACCTTATTAAATAATAGGGTGGGGTTGAGCATTTTGCGTATCACGTAGATGGTTTCGACGCTGAGATAGGTGAGGAATCCTATGGCGGTGATGAGCAGCAGGGCTGTGAGTCCGGGTGTTCCCACGAGATTCTCCGTCCATTGGCATGCGTATCTGCCGTGGTCGCCGCCGGGGTTGTAGCAACTGTCGATGAACACAGGCGACAGGAATTTAGCCATTGTCACCGATGCCCACACCATCACAATCGACGTGCCGAGGAACCACTTCGACAATACGATGTCATACACTCTCATCATCTTCAGCGATGCCAACACGAGGAAGAATGGTATGGCAAAGGCAGCCAGTCCGAAGCATCTCTTCATGAAGAAATATGCAAGATAAGCACCGAGCGAACCGCATGCATTGACAAATTCGCCCTTCTCGTTCATTATTTCCCCTGGTCGTGGCGACTCAATCATGCTGAGGTCGATGTCGCCGGTGTTGATAAACGACACGAATGCCACCGTCATGAATATGCTGAGACTGAGCAAAACCAGTCCTACTATGAAGTTCATTTTTTCGTTCTTGAACATGTCAAATCCCGTGACCGCATTGAACGAAGATTTGGTTGAAGTTTTCTTTTTTTTAGCCATTTTCTAGA
>JBJEAY010000254.1:0-2546 GCA_051869575.1 Prevotella sp.
TATCTGCTCCTCCTGTGCCACCGCTTTCCGCTCCATCTGCCGAAGCCAGCCCTATGTTAGACTCTTCAGCAGCTCTCGCCGCTTCCTCCCTTGCCTTCCGTTCCCGTTGCTCGGCAAGATACTCTTCTGCCTTCTCAGGAACGACCACTATGGGAACGTCCTCCTTTTCTCTCTTTTCGTCCGTCCCCTTTGGGCTTGATGTATTTGGAATCTTCGCCCATTCAGGCATCCCGTCTGCTCGGGTATTCGCTTGTTCGTTTCCTTCTCCCCATTTCATAAATGTGATGTTTGTTGTGGGTATCTTCTTGTTCAGATCCTTGTTCGTTTGTACGATGTATGTGTTCTCATGCTTGTTGATAGCCTTGCCCTCACGACGCAGACGAGGGAAGACATTCTGCTTCTCACCGAAGACCGCCTGACTGATGCACTGCTCCACGGACACTGACATGTCAGTGTTTTTTTTCTGCATCTGGTCGATACCGGCGTTCAGCAGCAGGTCTGCACCCACAAACTTCGCCAGACTGCTCCAACTGCCTGCGCTTCCCATGGTCACGGCATCGGCGGCAGTCCCTAATGCCCATCCCGCGGCCTTTTCTGTCTTCGACGGTTTATAGGAGGCTTCCCCTTTGGCCTCTATCTCTGCGGCAAGGGGAGATTTATTCAACTCGTAGGGCAGCCCGAACAGGCTGTTCTGCCCTGCCTTGCGGAGGATATAGTCAACGGATGACTTTGGCATCTGCTTCTTCACCAGTTTGTCTATCATCAGCTGCTCCATGCGGTGGTCGATATAGGCGTATGCCAAATCACAGCCCAACCGCTCCGACAGCGCATCGTAACGCTCGCGCCCGACCTCAGCCACCACTGCCTTGCGCCATTCTTCTGCCATCAAAGCCAAGTCGCCCTGCATGTCCTTGTTGCCAGTGATGGCCTTCTTGCACATTTCCAGATAGTCCTCGGTGGTCTTACTGCTCCATTCGCCTGTGACCCTCAGCGTGGCGTAAGGGTCATCACCGGGCATATTGGCAGTAGCCAACGACCGCAGGATGCCAGCTGCACTGTCCTGATACGTACGTAGCTCATCCGCCCGCTTTTCGGCAAGCCCATCCCACACCTTACCCATCACAGGGGCAAGGTGAAAGCCGAAGTAGTCGTCCATCAGACGCTCTATCTCCGCAAATCGCTGTCCGTTCTTTACTGCCATATCCTTCTCATTTTTTTCTATTCCCTCATTTCCGTTGTCGTCAATTGAGCCACCGTGCCCGAAAGTTTTGCTTTCGGGCTTACACCATACTCTGCCTCAATATCTGCTCCTTCGTCTGCTCGATGGCGTTGTGATATATCTCCATTTGCTTAGGATAGTGTTCCTCCAACCATGCGTCTTTATCCACTTGCCTGTGGATGAACTGCACAGCCAATCGTTCCTCTATCTCCACAGATGGCTCACCTTCCTCCTTGCCATTGAACCATGCCTTTGTCCACCATCTCACACCAGCACGGTCGGGATAGACGCTCACCATCCTCGGTATGTCGAAACTCTGGATATCCACGTCCAAGTCGGCAAGCGGGTCGATGATGCCACTGCCGCCCGACAACTCATGCGTCAGGCTTTGCTCTTGGAGTTTTTTTTTAATGCCTCGTCCATCGTGGAGAGATACACCTGATGACGCAAGGCGAGATAGTTGAGGAAGTCAGCAATCAACAGGTTCTGCACCTTCGCGGCCAACGGCAGACTGCGGCGACCAATGCCCAAGGGATTGGCCATACTCGGCATACTCTCATAGAAATAATGCTTGCTCGCTCCCAAGGAAAAGATATTCCTCAACGACTGCTCCGTATGCTCAGGCAAACAGTACGCACCATGCTGCAGGTCCTCGAAGTAGGAGGGGAGGAAACGCAACATCAGCGTCTCTATCTCAGCCCTGTCACTTTCGAAGGCGGTGTTGATGGTCAGTCCAGCCCCGTCCAGCTCGATGCCGTCCATGCCTCCTATTTTGAGCCGTGCATTGTTCTCCATGGCTTTGATGTTACCGTAGAGCATGGCGAGGAACTCCAATGGATTGATTTCCTCTCCGTCAACCCTTACCTCCATGTGCAGCATGTCACCACTCACGGCAATGGTCTGCCCAGCCTTCACACCTTGGCAGAAGTTGGCAAATACATTGGAGAGATGCCTGTACGTCACCTCGTATTTCCCGTACCTCACCGTCTGGTAGATGCCATGCGTAGCGTCTGACCCGATGGCTGCCACCGTACCCGTTGCCACCGCCGAAAGCAGGTAATGGTTAACCGAGAAGTCAATGCCGTGATGGAAGAACGTCTCTCCCGTCACAGGGTGCTTCTGCTCGCCATACCCCAACGACATCTCCACGTCCTTGTTCGTCGGCTCCTCAAACGGCATACAATACCCGCTGTCCGACTTCAGTATCATTTCTTCTGTGTATCTCATATCGCTGTTTATTGTTATCTCTTCATACCTCTGTTCTGCGTCTCTGCCTGTGCCATCTCCTGCCCATGCGAAGATGCTCCTCCGTTTGGCAATGCTTGGG
>JBJEAY010000255.1:0-2546 GCA_051869575.1 Prevotella sp.
TTGAAAGCAAGATAGAAGAATTATTGAAATAAATATGAATAAGAAATTTTTCTCTCTCTTTATACACATAGTATTATTATCCACGGCAGTGTCTGCGAAGATACTGCCCGTGGACAAACTTGTGGTTACCGGTCAGCTCGACAATGGCATCAGATATTACATACGACATAACGACACTCCGCGAGGACAGGCATCGTTTCATCTCGTACATAACATAGGGGCACTCGCAGAGGATAAAGGAGAGCACGGACTTGCACACTTCATCGAACATCTCACGTTTCAAGGGACCAAAAACTTTCCCGACCAGGAGATTGTGCGTATGCTTGAGAGACAGGGCATACTCTACGGACATGACATAAATGCCAGAACATCAGAAAATGAAACAGTATATATGCTCACCGCAGTACCTACTGCATTGCCTGCGGTACTCGACTCCTGCATGATGGTTATGGCCGACTGGTCGTATGCCCTCACTCTCGACAAGGAGAAGATTGACCATGAGCGAAGCGTAATCATCGAGGAGATAAAGATGCGCGACACTCCTGATTATCGCCTACAAAACCAATGGGCTGACACAATGATGAAGGGCTCGAGATATGAAGCTCACGACATCATCGGGGCGGCTGACTTTATACGAACAGTTAAACCATCACAACTTAGAAGGTTCTATCAGAAATGGCATCGCCCCGACCTTGAGGCAGTCATAGTGGTAGGCGACTTCGACGTGAAGCAGATGGAACAACGCCTAATAAGGATAATGGGCAGTGTGCCCAAGGCAAAGGGCAAATGCCCACTGAGTGATCATTACCAGTTCTCACGAGTTCCCGACCAGGACTCGCTCCGCTTTGTGGAAGCACGTTCCCTCGGTGCGCAGTCAAACTCGGTGATTGTCATCAATCGCATTGACGATACTCCCATCCATCAGAAAAACACGATGGAATACATGAAAATGAATGTCATTGTGCGATTGTTCAACATCCTGGCAGGCATGAGGGCATCGGTGCAGGCTTCTGAGCCTGGCTCTCCCTTTGGCGGTGCCTCGATAACCATAGCCCCGCTCAAACGGGGCTACCTCACCTACCAACTTGGAGCCGCAGTGAAAGGAGGTGACGAGATGCGCACACTTCGCCAACTGATGCTCGAAGCGGGACGACTTGCAAAAACCGGCTTCACACCGCGCGAAATGGAATGGGGAAAGGCCACACTGCAGAAAGAACTCGACAGGCAGTATTATTATGGTGTCGTTGACAACGAACTCATAGCCAAGCAACTTGAGAGTGTATATCTTGAGGGCGAGCCTATGTTGTCGAATGACGACCTGTACAGAATATCCACCGACTTGCTGTCATCACTCACTCTGCAAGAACTCAACAATCAGATAAGTAAATGGAGCGAGACGCAAAACCGTACCATTGTAGTCACAGGACCTCCATCCGACTATGGTCTTACCGCCGAGGAAGCCAATGACATCATTGAGCGCACATCGGCAATGGACTACTCAATGTATCCGTTTGACATGCCCGAGATGCCATCTGCACTACCGCTCATGGACACAACTTCCGTGACAACATCATCTCTCGTCGCGCCACATGTCATAGTTCGTCCAGTGCCTCGCGACAAAGGCACAGTTTGCCTGCGGGCAGTGCGTCGTGGAGGTTTATCTACTTACGACCTCAAGCGTCTTCCAGCAGCCGAACAGACTGCAACATGGATTGCTTCGGCAGGTGTCGGCAAATGGGACAACCAATCGCTGTGGCAACAGATGCAGTTACACGGCATTGAGCTTACCCCTGAGATACGTACATACAGTTCGCAGATTATCGGTAAGGCGATGCCCGATGAGGCAGAGTCGCTCTTCCAGCTGATGCACTTGTATTTCACCCAGCCATGTCTCGACAAGCAGACCGTGGAGACTGTACGCCAACAGATGATATCGAACTACAGTCACAATGCCTTTGAGGACACGGTGAGGGTGATGCGCTCAGGCTATTCGCCACGCACTCTCCTCCGCAATGCCGACTATTGGAATAATGCCACCGCCGACCTTGCCATCAAGACATGGCAGGAGAAGTTTGGCAATCCCAATGACTTCACCTTTATCATAACAGGAAACATCACTGAGGAAGAGGCACTGCGTCTTGCTGGCAAATATCTCCGTTTCCCATCCGTTTCCTCCACGTCAGACTCTGTCGCGGTATATCCCGAAGGAGGCATTCGTGGCAAGATGTCACGGGTTGTAAGAATGAACATAGGCAGGGAGATAGCCACTGTGGTATGCTCCTTTAATCTTGAGTCGGAACCTTCGCTCAGGGATATTATCTCATGTCGTCTGGCAGCACAGGCATTCCAGACGCGCTGCATGAAGAACATTCGAGAAAAGGAAGGTGGAGTATATGCCATCAATGTCAATCCGTCTATAGACAAACTCCTGTCTGAGGGTAAGTTACATTATTCTATTAATGCCGAATTCAACTGTTCACCTGCTGACGCCCAACGGCTCAAGCAAAGAGTGATGGAGGAATGGGACAAGATGGTGGATGAAGGCA